>DASWHU010000292.1:0-17791 GCA_036398035.1 Alphaproteobacteria bacterium
GCGGCAGGCGGCAGCGCAGGTCGAAGGCGCGGTGGTTGACGCTTTTCAGCTCCCAGGTCCAGCCGTGCCGCGCGTCTTGTCCCTGGCGGCGGGCGAACCCGGTCATGCTGACGACGGTCACGGACACCTCCCGGACCCGCAGGCCGCGGAGGGTTTCCCCGGCGGCGGCGGCCGGACCTGTATACGGTGCGCGGATTCCCGACACAAGCCGACCGGGAGCGCGCCCGCCGAGGCCGCCGGCGCCGGCTCACCGGCTCTCGCTCGCGCGCTCCACCAGGCGCCGCCACTTGGCGACGTTGCGGTTGTGCTCCTCGAGGGTGCGCGCGAACACGTGCCCGCCCGCGCCATCGGCGACGAAGTAGAGGTCCTCGGTGTCGGCCGGGTCGAGCACCGCCGCGATCGAGGCGCGGCCCGGGTTGGCGATCGGCTGGGGCGGCAGGCCGCCGATGACGTAGGTGTTGAAGGCATTGTCGGCGTCGAGGTCGGCGCCGGTCAGCGGCCGGCCGAGCGGCGCCGCGCCGCCGGTCAGGCCGTAGATAACGGTCGGGTCGGACTGCAGCCGCATGCCCCGGCGCAACCGGTTGACGAACACGCCGGCGACGTGGCGCCGCTCGGCCTCGAGCGCGGTCTCCTTCTCGACGATCGAGGCCAGCACCAGCGCCTGCTCGGGGCTGTCGTACGGCAGCCCGTCCGCGCGCCGGGGCCACAGCTCGGCGAGCGTCTCGTCGAGCGCCTGCCGCATGCGCGCCAGCACCTCGGCGCGCATGTCGCCGCGGCTGTAATGATAGGTCTCGGGCAGCAGGCTGCCGTCTGGCGGGACCGCTTCGACCTCGCCCGCGAGCCCGGGCGCCTGCTCGATGAGCGCCACCACCTGGCGCGCGGTGAGCCCTTCGGGCACGGTCAGCTTGCGTGCGAAGGTGCGGCCGCCGATCAGCATGTCGAGCACCGCGCGCGCGCTCACCCCGGCCGGGATCAGGTACTCGCCGGCCTTGAGCGTGTCGCCGCCGGCGAGCAGGCGGGCGCCGACCTCGAACAGCACCGCGTTCTTGATCACCCCGGCCTGCTCGAGCAGCGCCGCGATCTCGCCGACCCCGCCGCCGCCGGCAACCTCGACCAGCGACTCCTCGGCAAGCGGCCCCGGGCGGTCCATGGCGCGGACCAGCCACAGCCCGCCGACGCCCGCGCACAGCGCCAGCAGCAGGACGAGCGAAACCAGCCCGCCGATCAGCCGCATCGTGCCTGCCGCGGCGGCGCGCCGGCCACCGCCCGCCGGCCGGGGCTCAGGACGGCTTGCGGAAGATCAGGCTGGCGTTGGTGCCGCCGAAGCCGAAGGAGTTGGACAGCGCCGCCCTGACCGGGCGCTCCTTGGCCTCGTTCGGCACCAGATCGATGTCGCATCCCTCAGACGGGCTCTCAAGGTTGAGCGTCGGCGGCACCACGTCGTGGACCACCGCCAGGATCGAGAAGATCGCCTCGACCGCGCCAGCGGCGCCGAGCAGATGCCCGATCGAGGACTTGGTCGAGGACATCGACAGCTTGTAGGCCGAGTGCCCGAACAGGCGCTTGACCGCACCGAGCTCGATCTCGTCGCCGAGCGGGGTCGAGGTGCCGTGGGCGTTGATATAGTCGATGTCGTCCGGCGACATCTGCGCGCGCTCGAGCGCCGCGCGCATTGCGCGATAGCCGCCTTCGCCATTCGGATCGGGCGCGGTTATGTGATAGGCGTCGCCCGACAGGCCGTAACCGACGAACTCCGCGTAGATCCTGGCGCCGCGTTGCTTGGCATGCTCATAGTCTTCAAGCACAACGATGCCGGCGCCCTCGCCCATGACGAAGCCGTCACGGTCCTTGTCCCACGGCCGCGACGCCCGCGTCGGCTGGTCGTTGAAGTTGGTCGACAGCGCGCGCGCCGCGGCGAAGCCGGCGATGCCGAGCCTGGATATCGCCGCTTCCGCGCCGCCCGCGACCATCACGTCGGCATCGCCCCACATGATCAGCCGCGCGGCGTCCCCGATCGCGTGCGCCCCGGTCGAGCAGGCGGTGACCACCGAATGGTTGGGGCCCTTGAAGCCGTAACGGATCGAAACCTGCCCGGCGGCAAGGTTGATCAGGCAGCTCGGGATGAAGAACGGGCTGATCCGCCTCGGCCCCTTCTCGTGCAGCACCATGGTCGCGGCCTCGATGCTGGGCAGGCCGCCTATGCCCGAGCCGATCAGCACGCCGGTGCGCTCGCGGTCGTGCTCGTCCGCGGGCGTCCAGCCGGCGTCCTCCACCGCCTGCGTCGACGCCGCGATCGCATGCTGGATGAAGGGGTCCATCTTGCGCTGTTCCTTGGGCTCGATGTAGTCGTCGGGGCTGAACGCGTCCTCGCCCTCGCGCGGCACCTGGGCGGCGATCCGCGCCGGCAGGTCCGAGGCGTCGAACGCCTTGATCGCCGAAATCCCAGACTCGGCCTCGAGCAGCCGCCGCCAGCTCGCGTCGACCCCGCATGCCAGGGGCGACACCATCCCCATCCCGGTGACGACGACGCGCCTCATGGTCTTCGCTCCCCGCCTGCCGCGTTGCGCCGGGGCCTCGCGGCCACGCGCCGGGCCCGGCCCGGCCGATCGTGCCGCGACTAGACGTGCTCGCTGATGTAGTCGATGGCGTCCTGAACGGTGACGATCTTGTCCGCCGCGTCGTCCGGAATCTCGCAGCCGAACTCCTCCTCGAACGCCATCACCAGCTCGACGGCGTCAAGGCTGTCCGCGCCGAGATCGTCCATCAGGCTGGCGCTTTCGGTCACCTTCGATTCGTCCACCCCGAGGTGCTCGACGACGATCTTCTTGACCCGACCGGCGACGTCATTCCCGTCACTCATTGCACCCACACCCCTGAACTCTGCCGTTGACGACAAGCCGTCCGCGCTGGCTTACGACAATTGCCCACCCCGGGCAAGCCGTTGCCGAGCCTGCCTGCGCGAAGCCGAAGCGGCTTCGCTTCGGCGAAGGCAGGCGGGCGCGGGCTAGGTAGCACACTCGCGCCGCCTTTGCCAGCCGGCGCCGGTCAGACCATGGCCATGCCGCCGTTGATGTGCAGCGTCTGGCCGGTGACGTAGGCGGCCTCGTCGGAGGCGAGATAGACCGCGCCCGCGGCCACGTCCTCGCCGCTGCCGAGCCGCCCGCACGGGATCGCGGACGCGAGCCGTGCCCGCTGGTCCGCATCCAGCGCCCGGGTCATCGCGGTGTCGATCATGCCGGGAGCGATGCAGTTGACGGTAATCCCGCGTCCCGCGACCTCGGCGGCCAGCGACTTGGACATGGCGATCATGCCCGCCTTCGCCGCGGCGTAGTTAGCCTGGCCGGGATTGCCGGTGACGGCGACGATCGAGGTGACGTTGATGATGCGCCCGTAGCGCCGGCGCATCATCGGACGCAGCGCCGCGCGCGACAGGCGGAACGGGGCGGACAGGTTGACCTCGATCACCGCCTGCCAGTCCTCGTCCTTCATCCGCACCATCAGGCCGTCGCGGGCCAGCCCGGCGTTGTTGACCAGGATGTCGAGCCGGCCGAGCGCCGCCTCGGCATCGCCCGCGAGCGCGGCCACCGCCGCCGCGTCGGCAAGGTCGCAGGCGAGAACATGGGCGCGCGCGCCAAGCTCGCCGGCGAGCGCCTGAAGGGCGTCGATGCGGGTGCCCGACAGGGCGACAGCGGCGCCGGCACGATGGAGCGCGCGCGCGATCGCGCCGCCGATGCCGCCGGACGCGCCGGTGACGAGCGCGCCCTTGGCGGTCAGGTCGAACATGCCCCGCCCCTTTCACCCCCGGGCGCGGCGGCTCCGCCCGGATCGTTCACAGCGACCTGGCCAGCGCTTCAACGTCGTGCGGTGTCAGCACCGCGACACCGGCGAGCTCGGGGTCGATGCGCCGGGCGAGGTTCGCCAGCACCTTGCCCGCGCCGAGCTCGACCAGCGTGTCGACATCGTGGTCCTTCATGTACAGCACGCTTTCCCGCCAGCGCACCATGGCGGTCATCTGCTCGACCAGGAGCGCACGGATGCGGGCCGGCTCGACCACCGCCTCGGCGGTGACGTTGGCGACCAGCGCCGGTGCCGGCGCGGCGATCGCGATGCTGTCCAGCGCCGCCGCCATCTCCGCCGCCGCCGGCGCCAGCAGCGCGCAATGGAACGGGGCGCTGACCTGCAGGCGGACCGCGCGCCGGGCGCCGCGCGCGGGCGCAAGCTCGATCAGCCGGTCGATCGCCGAGGCGGCGCCGCTGACCACCACCTGGCCGGGCGCGTTGTCGCTGGCCAGCGCGCACACCGCGCCGTTCGCCGCCGCCCCGGCGAGGCATCGCACCTTGTCGAGCTCGAGGCCGAGGACCGCCGCCATCGCGCCCTCGCCCACCGGCACCGCCTGTTGCATGGCGCGGCCCCGTTGGCGCAGCAGGCGCGCGGTGTCGGCCAGCGACAGCGCCCCGGCGGCGGCGAGCGCCGAGTACTCGCCGAGCGAGTGGCCGGCGACGAAGCAGCCGGCCTCGGCCAGGCGCAGGCCGGCCTCGTCCTCGAGCACCCGGACCACAGCCAGCGAGGTCGCCATCAGCGCCGGCTGGGCGTTCTCGGTCAGCGACAGCTCGGACTCGGGGCCGTCGAGGATGACCCGCGACAGCCGCTGGCCGAGGGCCTCGTCGACCTCCTCGTAGACCAGGCGCGCGGCCTGGAATGCGTCGCACAGCTCGCCGCCCATGCCGACGACCTGCGAGCCCTGCCCGGGAAACACGAATGCGCGCGCCATCGCCCCGCTTTTGCTGCCGATCGCCGCCGGACCCGAGTTGGCGAAGCGCTACAACTACCGTCGCCGCCGGCGCTGTCAAGGCGCGCCGCAGCGCCGGCCGTGTGCCGCTTGCGCGCATCGAGGAATTGGGTATAGTGCGGCGCTTTCGGGCACCGGGCACCCATGGCGGTCCTTCCGGACCCGGGGTCGTGCCGGATTTGCCGTCGATCGCGGGCGTCCCGGAGCAGATCCGGGGTTGCCCGGCACGACCGACCGAGGAACCAATCGAGGAGCCGCTCATGCCGCTCTACGAGAGTGTGTTTATCGCGCGCCAGGACGTGCCCGCGCAGGATGTCGAGGCACTGGCCGAGCGCTACGCGGGGATTCTGGCCGAGCATGGCGGACGGGTGGCCAAGCGCGAGTACTGGGGTCTGAAGAACCTGGCCTTCCGGATCAAGAAGAACCGCAAGGGCCATTACACGATGATGCAGCTCGAGGCGCCGGCGGACGCGGTCCACGAGATGGAGCGCAACATGCGCATCAGCGAGGACGTGCTGCGCTATCTGACCGTGCGCATCGACAAGGTCGACGACGAGCCGTCGGTGATGATGCAGGCCCGCTCGGCGCGCGACGACCGCGCGCGCCGCGACGACCGGCGCGGCGGACGGGGCGGCGAGTTCAGGCCGCGGGCCGAAGCGACCGGCGAGCGGGCCGAGGCCGTCAGGAAGGACGCCGGCGAGGCCCAGGCCAGCGCGGATGCCGGGCCAGTGAAAGAGGAGAGCCGATAGATGGCCGACGCCAAGTCCTCAGCCAGGCCGGTGCCGCTGCCCAGGCGGCCGTTCTTTCGCCGCCGCAAGTCGTGCCCGTTCAGCGGCGCGAACGCGCCCAAGATCGACTACAAGGACGTCAAGACCTTGCAGCGGTTCACCTCCGAGCGCGGCAAGATCGTCCCCAGCCGGATCACCGCGGTCTCGGCGCCCAAGCAGCGCCGGCTTGCGCAGGCGATCAAGCGCGCCCGCTTCCTGGCGCTGATGCCCTATCTGCTGAAGTAGCGCCGGCCTCGCCGCAGGACGACAACCGGGAACGGCTGACGATGGAAGTGATATTGCTCGAGCGGGTCGAGAACCTGGGCCAGATGGGCGACGTGGTGCGGGTGCGCGACGGCTTTGCCCGCAACTACCTGCTGCCCCGGCAGAAGGCGCTGCGGGCGACGAAGGGCAACCGTGAGCGTTTCGAGCGCCAACGTACCCGGCTCGAGGCCGACAACCTGACCCACCGCCAGGAGGCCGAGCAGGTGGCCAAGCGAATGGCCGGGGTGTCGGTGGTCATGGTCCGCCAGGCCGGCGACACCGGCCAGCTGTACGGCTCGGTGAACGCGCGCGACATCGCGGCGGCGGTGACCGAGGCCGGCTACACGGTCGACCGCCGCCAGGTGGCGCTCAACCAGGTGATCAAGTCGCTCGGCCTGCATCCGGCCCGCCTGGTGCTGCACCCTGAGGTGTCGGTGGAGGTGAAGGTCAACGTTGCCCGCTCGCAGGAGGAGGCCAAGCTCCAGGCCGCCGGCGTCGACGTCACCGCCCTCGACCGCGAGGAGGCGGAGCGCGAGGCGGCGGCGGCCGCGGCGGAGGCGGAAGCCGCCAAGCTGTTCGAGGAGCAGGAGGACGCGGCGCGCGCAGTCGTCTCCGCCCGCGACGAGGACGAGCCCGCCGCCGGCGCGAGCGAAGACCAGGCCGACAAGGACTAGGCCGCCGGCCGGGCGCGGCCGGGTGGGTTCCCGGCCGGCCGAAAGGCGCTATAATCCGAGGCGTTGCGAACCCCATCGGGGTGCGGCGTCCGCCGCTTCGGGCAGACCTGCCCTGGCGGCGGCCCGATCGGGAGGCGGAGATGCTGCTCGAGGGTCTGCTCCGAGGCCTGATCCGGCACGGCCGGCTGACGGTGATCCGCCATGACGGGCGCCAACGCACCTTCGGGTCGGCGCCCGGAGCGGAGGTCGTGATCCGCCTGCACGACCGCGCCACCGCATGGCGCCTGGCGCTGAGCCCGACGCTCGCCACCGCCGAGGCCTACATGGACGGGCGGCTGACGCTCGACAAGGGCGAGCTCTACGACCTGCTCGCGCTCGCCGCGGCCAATATCGAGCGCAGCGGCAAGCCGCTCGTGATGCGCGTCCGCGATGCGCTCAGCCGGCTGACGCGCTGGTTCCGGCAGTACAACCCGGCGGGCCGCGCCAGGCGCAACGCCGCCCACCACTACGACCTGTCGGACGAGCTGTACGAGCTGTTCCTGGACTCGAACCGCCAGTATTCCTGCGCCTACTTCACCGACCCGGGCCAGGACCTGGAGGGCGCGCAGCGGGCCAAGATGCGCCATATCGCGGCCAAGCTCCTGCTTGCGCCGGGCCAGACGGTGCTCGACATCGGCTCGGGCTGGGGCGGGCTCGGGCTCGAGCTGGCGCGCGAGGCCGGGGTCGAGGTGCGCGGCGTGACCCTGTCCGAGGAGCAGCACAAGGTCGCGACCGCGCGCGCGGCCAAGGCGGGCCTCGGCGATCGGGTCAAGTTCGCGCTCGCGGACTATCGCCACGAGGCCGGGCACTACGACCGCATCGTCTCGGTCGGCATGTTCGAGCATGTCGGCGTCGGCCATTACGGCGCGTTCTTCGCCAAGCTCGCAGCCCTGCTCAAGCCCGATGGCGTCGCGCTATTGCACACCATCGGGCGCTCGGACGGGCCGGGCTCGACCGATCCCTTCGCCCGCAAGTACATCTTCCCGGGCGGCTACACCCCGGCGCTGTCCGAGGTGGTGCGCCCGATCGAGCGCGCACGCCTGGTGATCACCGACATCGAGGTCTTGAGGCTCCACTACGCCGAGACCTTGCGCGCCTGGCGCACGCGCTTCAAGGCCAACTGGGACAAGGCCAAGGCGCTCTACGACGAGCGCTTCTGCCGGATGTGGGAGTTCTACCTCGCCGGCAGCGAGGTGTCGTTCCGCCATCTCGGCATGGTGGTGTTCCAGATCCAGCTCGCCCACCGCCAGGACGCGGTGCCGCTGACGCGCGACTACGTCACCGACCACGACCGCAGCCCCGACGCCAAGGACAGCGTCGCCGCGGAATAGCGCGCCCGCCCGATCGAAGGCCGACCGACGTCGCGATGTTTCAACCGGGGCGGAACGGGGCCAGGCACATCCACACGCCGTCCCGAAACCTTGACTGGGCGGAACGGCCCGTGCAGCGTCGCCGTGCCTAGAGCCTGATGATTTGAAACATGGTCATCCATCGCCCGTCACCCCGGCCAAGGCGCGCAGCGCCGCGAGCCAGGGTCCATCCCGCCACTTGCCCGGGTGGTCGAGCGCGTGGCAAAGGCGTATGGACCCCGGATATCCGCTTCGCGGAGTCCGGGGTGACGGCCAAAACAGGCTCAGGGATCCGACTTAATATCATCCCGCTCTAGGCGGGTGAGCGGCGCGGGCGGCGGCCGGCTTTGCCGGTGGCCGAGTCGCCCCAGCGGGTGACGGTGCCGGCATCGAGCCCGAACAGGTCGAGCACCCGCCCCAGCGTGTGGTCGATCATCTCCTCGAGGCTCTGCGGGCGGGCATAGAACGCCGGCACCGGCGGCGCGATCACCACGCCGAGCTCGGCAAGCCGGGTCATGTTGGCGAGGTGGATGGCGTGCAGCGGCGTCTCGCGCACCATCAGCACCAGCGGCCGGCGCTCCTTGAGCACCACGTCGGCGGCGCGGGTGAGCAAGTTGGCGCACAGGCCGGTGGCGATCTCGGACATGCAGCGCACCGAGCACGGCGCGACGATCATGCCGAGCGTCGGGTACGAGCCGCTCGACAGCGACGCCGCCAGGTCGTCGACCGGGTGCCAGGCGTCGGCGAGCGCCCGCACCTCGGCGAGCTTGCGGTCGGTCTCGTGGGCGAGCGTCACCTCGGCCGAGTGGCTCATCACCAGGTGGCTCTCGACCGCGCACGCCCTCAACAGCTCGAGCAGGCGCACCCCGTAGATCGCGCCCGAGGCGCCGCTGATGCCGACGATCAGGCGCGCCGGCGGGTCGTGATCGGTGCCCGCCACCGGCGTCAACCGGCAATGCGCTCGATCGTGCTGGTGGTGCTGTATCCGGGCGTGATTTCGGCCAGGAGCACGTCGCCGCCGTAGCTTTTCACGAACTCCGCCCCCACCACCTCGGACAGCAAGTAGTCGGCGCCTTTGACCAGTACGTCGGGCCGGAACAGCCTGAGAAGCCGCATCGGCGTGTCGTCCTCGAACACGACCACCAGGTCGATGTGCTCGAGCGCGGCGAGCAGCATCGCCCGCGCCGCCTCGGGCTGGATGGGTCGGCCGGGGCCCTTGATCCGCGCCACCGAGGCGTCGCTGTTAAGGCCGACCACCAGCCGGTCACAGGCGGCGCGCGCCTGGCGAAGCAGCGAGATGTGCCCCGGGTGCAAAAGGTCGAAGCAGCCGTTGGTAAAGCCGATCTTCTGGCCCTGCCGCCGCCACATGGCGATTCGCTTGGCGGCGGGCTCCATGGCCAGCACCTTGGTGTCGGCGGCGCGTACGCTGCCGTGGCGCAAGGCTTGCCTGAGCTCGTCAGCCTTGACCGCGGCGGTGCCGACCTTGCCGACGACGATACCGGCGGCGAAGTTGGCCAGCCGGGCGGCATCGAGCATGTCGATTCCGGCGGCGATTGCGGCGGTGAAAGTCGCCGCCACGGTATCTCCCGCTCCCGACATATCCAAGACCTCCTGGGTGTGCGCGGGGATGTGCTCGGTGTGACTGAAGTCAACCAGGCTCATCCCGTTGCGTCCGCGCGTCACCAGCACTCTCTGGATGCCACAACGCTGGATCACCCGGCGCGCCGCCACCACCGCGCTGGTGTCGTCATCGATCTTGGCCCCCGCCTCGGCGCCGAGCTCGAGCCAATTTGGCGTGAGAACGTCCGCGCCTCGATACCGGTTGAAGTCGAGCCCCTTGGGGTCGACGACCACCGGTCGCGCGCACCGGCGCGCGCACTCCACGACCGCCTGGACGACCGGTCCGTCGAGGACGCCTTTGCCGTAATCGGACAGGACTACGGCGTCGCAGGCCGGCACGGCCTCGGCGGCGAGGCGTGAGACTTCGGCGGTGACTTGACTGGGCAATGGCGCCAAAGGGTCGCGATCGGCACGTAACAGTTGTTGCCCGTCAGCGACGTAACGGCTCTTGACGATCGATCCGTGCTCCGAGTCGACGAGCAGATGCGGCTCGACGGCAGGGCTGCTGGTCAGCAGCGCCTCCAGCTCACGTCCAACCGGATCGCCGCCGATGACCGAGACAAAGGTGCAGCGGGCGCCGAGCGAGACCAGGTTGCGGACCACGTTGCCGGCGCCGCCCAACATGGTGGCCTCCGCCACGATCCGCATGACCGGCGCCGGCCCCTCCGGCGACATGCGCTCGACGGTGCCGTAGACGTATCTGTCGAGCATCAGGTCGCCGACGCACAGCACCCGCACCGCGCCCAGCCGCTCGACATCGCCGGCAAGGTTCGCGAGCTCGGTCATGCCCCGGATGCCCGGTCCGGCAACCGTGCCGGCTCAGCCGCCCTGCGAGTCCGCCGGGCCGGCGGCGGCGCCGTCCTGCGCGGCGTCCGCCGCCTGCTCGCGTGCCAGGCGGCGGCGCGATCGCGCCAGCTGCTCCTCCAGCTCGCCCTGGCTGCAGATGCCGAGCAGCACCGGATCGCGCGGCTGGATGTTGCTGATGTTCCAGTGGCTGCGGCTGCGCACCGCCTCGATGGTCGGCTTGGTGGTGCCGACCAGCTTGCAGATCTGCGCGTCGGTCAACTCCGGCGTGTATTTGAGCAGCCAGGCAATCCCGTCCGGCCGGTCGCCGCGGCGCGAGACCGGCGTGTAGCGCGGGCCCTTGCGCTTGGGCGCCGCCGCGACCTCGGCGCTGAGCAGCTTCAGCCGGGCCTTGGGGTCGGCCTCGCAGCGCTTGATGTCGGCGCGCGACACCTGGCCGTTGCCGACCGGATCCAGGCCGACGATGCCGACCGCGACCTCGTCGTCGGCGATCCCCTGGACCTCGAGCGGGTGCAGGCCGCAGAAGTCTGCGATCTGGTCGAAGGTCAGCGTCGTGTTCTCGACCAGCCATACGGCCGTGGCCTTCGGCATCAATGGCTGCGCCATCATCGGTCCTCGTTGTCAGGTCATTGCGCGCCGCCGCCCGGGGCATCGAGGGCGCGCCACGCAGCCGATCTTGGGCGCCCACGGGGCGCCCGCCGACTATAGTCGACCTTGCGCGTGCGCGAAAGGCGCGGCTGCACCTAGACCGCGAGCACGATCTTGCCGACGTGGCGGCCCGCTTCCATCAGCGCATGCGCCTCGGCCGCGGACGTGAGCGGGAAGGTCCGGTGGATCACCGGCCTCACCCGCCCCGATTCCAGCAGCGGCCAGACATGCGCCCTGAGCGCTTCGGCGATCTGGGACTTGCGTTCGACCGTGCGCGGCCTGAGCGCGCTGCCGGTGACGGTCAGCCGGCGGCGCAGGATCGGCATCAGGTCGACCTCTGCGGCACTGCCGCCGAGGAAGGCGATGATCACCAGCCGGCCGTCGTCGGCGAGCGCGGCGAGGTTGCGCTTGAGATAGTCGCCGCCGACCATGTCGAGGATGACGTCGACGCCGCGGCCGGCGGTCGCGTCCTTGACCACGGCGAGGAAGTCCTCGCTCCGGTAGTCGATCGCGCGCTCGGCGCCGAGCGACTCGCAGGCGCGGCACTTCTCGGGCGAGCCGGCGGTGGCGAAGACGCGGGCGCCGAACGCGTCGGCGAGCTGGACCGCGGTGGTGCCGATGCCGCTCGAGCCGCCATGGACCAGCACGCTCTCGCCGCCGTCGAGGCGGCCGCGCTCGAACAGGTTGGTCCACACGGTGAAATAGGTCTCGGGCAGCGCCGCCGCCTGGACCGCATCGAGCCCGGCCGGGATCGGCAGCGTCTGGTCGGCGGGCGCGACGCAGAACTCGGCGTAGCCGCCGCCCGTGACGAGCGCGCACACCGCCTCGCCCGGGGCGGGCCCGGCAACGCCCGCGCCGGCGCGCACCACGGTGCCCGCGACCTCGAGCCCGGGCAGGTCCGAGGCCCCGGGCGGGGGCGGATAGCTGCCCGCGCGCTGCATCACGTCGGGGCGGTTGACCCCCGCCGCGGCAACCCGGATCAGCACCTCGCCGTGGCCCGGCACCGGCACCGGACGCGTGACCGCGCGCAGCACCTCGGGCCCGCCGGGAGCGGAGATCTCGACCGCGGTCATGGTCTCTGGCACGGCGCCGGTCACGGCGTCAGCACCATCCCCTCGCGCGCCACCAACGTGCCGGCGCGCGCCTTCTCGGCCTCGCCCGCGATCCTGTCCATGAAGTCGTCGTCATGGTCGGGATTGTGATGGAACACGACCAGGGTCTTGGTTTTGGCCTCGTCGGCGAGGCGCACCCCCTCCTGCCAGGTCGAGTGGCCCCACTCGAGGTGGTCGGCGAACTCGTCGTCGGTGTAGGTGCTGTCGTAGATGAACAGGTCGGCGCCCTCGATCAGGCCGAGGATGTTGCGGTCGGGCTTGCCCGGCACGTGCTCGGTGTCGGTGACGTAGCAGATCGAGCGGCCGCCGTACTCGATCCGGTAGCCGGTGGCGCGGTTGGGATGGTTGAGCGGCGCCGTGCGCACGACCACGCCGTCATGCGGCTGAAGCGCCTCGCCGGCGACGAAGTCGTGGAAGTCGAGCTCCGCGTGCATGGTGTCGATCGGGATCGGGAACAGCGGGTCCATCATCAGGTAGATCAGCACCTCGCGCACGGTGCGCTCGGGCAACAGGTGCCCGGCCCAGATCGACAGCCGGTTCTCGGCCGCGAACGCGGGCGCGAAGAACGGGAAGCCGCAGATGTGGTCGAAATGGGTATGGGTGAAGAACAGGTCGGCGGTGAACGGCCCGTCATGCGGGCGGTTGCGCACGATGTCGGTGCCGAGCGCGTGAATCCCGGTGCCGGCGTCGAGCACCAGCAGCCGCCCGTCGCAATTCACCTCCAGGCACGAGGTGTTGCCGCCATAGCGCATGGTGCCGGGCCCCGGGCACGCGATGCTGCCCCTGACCCCCCAGAAGCGAACGAAGAAGTCGGGTGTCTCCGGCAAGTCTCGCTCTCCGCGGGTCTCCGTTCCGCCGCCGGCGCTGACCGCCGATCTGGACCGCCCCCGCGCGGCCGGCGGGCGGTTGCTCCGAGCTCGGGCCTCGTCCGTTTGTGACGTTTCGACGATACGCGAACCGCCCCTTATTGCAACCGGGATGTTTTCGCCTAAGCTGTGCGCTCGAGCGCCGAGCGCCGCGCCTCGAACGGCGCGCGCCGGCGCGGTTGCGAGGGATGCCGGATGTTCGACGACGACGACCGCCCCGCCCGGCCCGCGCGCACCATTCCGCGCAACCTGGACAAGATGTCGATCGCCGCGCTCGAGGACTACATCGCCGAGCTCGAAGGCGAGATCGCCAGGGTCAGGCAGGACATCAGTGCCAAGCAACGCCTGCAGTCCGAAGCCGAGAAGGTCTTCAAGAGCGGCCGGTGACCTGCGGCGACCGCTAAAATTTGTTGCAATTTGCTTACGAAAGTTTGGCGGTCGTCTTGCCGGCGCAACCAATTACGCTAGATTGCTCAAGTGGTAGAACGCGGCCGGAGATTCGTGGATTTGCCGACCGTGTCATGCTGATGACCTCCCTGTGGACTTACTGGGCCGCCCGAACCAATTCGGCGGCCCTTTTGTTTGCGCTGCCCGCAACCCGAATCCGAACCGCCCGGCGACCGCTGGACCGGGCGACGGGCTGACTGTAGGCTCGCCGCCGCTGCCCGAACCCGTCCCGATTCGCGGAGCGAGAGATGGCCGAAGCAAAGTTCCTCAACGCCGAGACGCTCATGCTGCACGCCGGCCAGCATCCGGACCCCGAGTTCGGCGCGCGCGCGGTGCCGATCTTCCAGACCACGTCCTACGTGTTTCCCGACACCGACACCGCCGCCTCGATGTTCAACCTCGAGCGCGCCGGGCACCTGTACTCGCGCATCAGCAACCCGACGGTGGCGGTGCTCGAGGAGCGCCTGAGCGCGCTCGAGCGCGGGGTCGGCGGCGTCTGCACGGCGAGCGGCCAGGCCTCGCTCCATCTCGCCGTCGCGACCCTGATGAATGCGGGCGGCCACATCGTCGCCTCGAAGTCGATCTACGGCGGCAGCTACAACATGATGGGCCACACCTTGCCGCGCTTCGGCATTACCACCACCTTCGTCGACGCGCGCGATCCTGCGGCGTTCCGCGACGCGATCCGGCCCGAGACCCGGCTGTTGTTCGGCGAGACGCTCGGCAACCCGGGGCTCGAGGTGATGGATATCGCGGCGGTCGCCGAGATCGCCCACGCCGCGCGGCTGCCGCTGCTGATCGACAACACCTTCGCCACCCCCCATCTGTGCCGGCCGTTCGAGTTCGGCTGCGACCTGGTGATGCACTCGGCGACCAAGTTCCTGGGCGGCCACGGCATCGCCATCGGCGGCGCGCTCATCGACAGCGGCCGGTTCGACTGGGAGCAATCGGGTAAGTTCCCGACCATGACCGAGCCCTACGAGGGCTATCACGGCCTCGACTTCGCCGAGGAGTTCGGGCCGGCGGCGATGATCATGCGCGCGCGCGCCGAGGGCCTGCGCGACTTCGGCGGCTGCATGAGCCCGCAGAACGCGTTCTATATCCTGCTCGGGGTCGAGACCTTGGCGGTGCGCATGGAGCGCCACGTCGCCAACGCGCGCAAGGTGGTCGAGTATCTGTGCGGCCACGACGCGGTCGAATGGGTGACCTGGCCCGAGCTTCCCGAGCACCCCGATTACGAGCTGGCCAAACGCATGCTGCCGAAGGGTTGCGGTGCCATCTTTTCGTTCGGGATCAAGGGCGGCCGCGCCGCCGGGCGCAGCTTCATCGAGCGGCTGAAGCTGTTCTCGCACCTGGCCAATGTCGGCGACGCCAAGTCGCTGGTGATCCACCCGGCCAGCACCACCCACCAGCAGATGAGCGCGGCCGAGCTTAAGGCCGCGGGCGTCGGCGAGGAGCTGGTGCGGCTGTCGGTCGGGCTCGAGGACCCGGGCGACCTGATCGACGACCTCGGCCAAGCGCTGCGCGCCTCGCAGCGGGCTTGAGCGATGGAGCTCGAGGTCGCAGGCGCGCCGGTGCACGCCGCCACCGGCGGCGTCGCGCTCGATCCCGCCCGGCCGCTGATCGTGTTCGTCCACGGCGCCGGCATGGACCACACGGTCTGGGCGCTGCAGGCGCGCTACTTCGCCCATAACGGCTATGGCGTGCTGGCGGTCGACCTGCCCGGACACGGGCGCAGCGCCGGCGAGGCGCTCGACTCGATCGAGGCGCTCGGCCGCTGGCTGTGGCGGCTGGTCGATGCCGCCGGGCCTGAGCACGCGCGCCTGGTCGGCCACAGCATGGGCGCGCTCGCCGCGCTCGAGGCGGCGGCGGCGGCGCCGGCCCGCGCGCGCGGCCTGGTGCTGATCGGCGCCAATGCGGCGATGCCGGTCAACGACGAGCTGCTGTCGGCGGCGCGCGAGGAGCCCGCGCGGGCGGCGGCACTGATCGTCTCCTGGGCGTATGGCGAGCGCAGCCATATGGGCGGCATGCGCGCGCCCGGGCTGTGGATGCTGGGCGGCGGCCTGAGCCTGCTCGCGCGCGCGCGAGCCGGTGTGCTGCACGCGGACTTCGCGGCCTGCAACAGCTACCGGGGCGGGCTCGCCGCGGCGGCGCGCGTGTCCTGCCCGACCTTGGTGCTGGCGGGGCGCGGCGACCGCATGACGCCCGCGCGCGGCGCCGCCAAGCTCGCCGAGGCGATCCCCGGCGCGCGCCTCGCCGTGATCGAGGACGCCGGCCACATGCCGATGATCGAGCAGCCCGACCGCACGCTGGACGCGCTCAGGGCGCAGTTCGCCGCGCCGTGACCGAGACCGAAGCGCGGCGCCGCACCGACTATGCCTACCTGCGCGCCGTGCCGACGCGCTGGAACGACAACGACCTCTACGGCCACCTCAACAACGTCGCCTACTACGAGATCTTCGATACCGTCATCAACCGCTTCCTAATCGAGGAAGGCGGCCTCGACATCGCCCGCGGGCCGGTGATCGGGATCGTGCCCGAGACCCGCTGCCGCTACCTCAAGCCGCTGCGCTATCCCGACGTGATCGACGTCGGGCTCGCGGTCGCCAGGCTCGGGCGGACCAGCGTGGTCTACGACATCGCCCTGTTCCGCCAGGGCGAGGACGATGCGGCCGCGCTCGGCCACTTCGTGCACGTGTTCGTCGCCCGCGCCGCGCAGGACCGGACCCGGCCGATCCCGCGCCGCGTGCGGAGTGCGCTGGCGCGCATCGCGCGCGCGCCGGAGGAAGATTGAGACGGCTACTTCTTGCCCAGGCCGAAGCCGGCGAAGCGCTTGTTGAAGCGCGCCACCTGGCCCTCGGTATCGACCAGGCGCTGGGCGCCGCCGGTCCAGGCCGGATGGCTGAGGGAGTCGACGTCGAGCTTCATCACGTCGCCTTCCTTGCCCCAGGTAGTGCGGGTCTTGAACTCGCTGCCGTCGGTCATCACCACGGTGATCTCGTGGTAATCGGGATGGATGTCCGTCTTCATCGCCTGGCTCTCCTGTCGCTCGGCGCCGTATATATCCAACCACGTGCGCCGGTACAAGACGGGGCACGCGGCGGCGCGGAGGGCGCGGGCAGGGCGCGCGCCGGCGCCGGCCGGGACGATAGGTAGGATTACCGCGTCTCCGCGCCTCGGCGTGAGCCCAACGACCGCCCTGTGGCACCTCGGGCCGGGCCGATATACGGTGCGCGGGATGACCGAATGCCCTGATCGGCGCCCGCGATGACGCTCGCGGATGCGCGCGCGAGCGACCGCCCGCGCAGCCGCGAGCTGCGCCACCTGGCCAAGCTCGCCGGCTACCTGCTGCCCTACCGCTGGGTGATCGCCGGCGCGATCGGCGCGGTCGCGGTGGCCGCCGCCACCGTGCTGTCGCTCGGCATCGGCTTGCGGCTGCTGGTCGACGAGGGCTTCGGCGGCGGCGATCCGGCGCTGCTCGACCGCGCGCTGGTCGCGCTGGTCGCGGCGGTGGTGGTGCTGGCGAGCGCGACCTATGGCCGGTTCTACCTGGTCAGCTGGATCGGCGAGCGGGTGATCGCCGACATCCGCCGCGACGTCTATAACCACGTCATCGCCCTGTCGCCGGCCTTCTTCGAGACCCTGCGCACCGGCGAGGTGATGTCGCGGCTGACCGCGGACACCACGCTGTTGCAGGTGGTGATCGGATCGAGCGCCTCGGTGGCGCTGCGCAACCTGCTGTTGTTCGCGGGCGGCAGCGTGATGCTGGCGGTGACCAGCGCCAAGCTGACCCTGATCACGGTGGTGCTGGTGCCGCTGGTGGTGCTGCCGATCGTGGTCTTCGGCCGGCGGGTGCGGCGCCTGTCGCGCACCGCCCAGGACCGTGTCGCCGACGTCAGCGCCCAGGTCGAGGAATCGGTCGCGGCGATCCGCACCGTCCAGGCCTTCACCCACGAGGCGCACGACCGCGCCCGCTTCGCCGGCCATGTCGAGAGCGCGTTCGGCGCCGCGGTGGCGCGCGTGCGCGCGCGCGCGCTGCTGACCGCGCTGGTCATGTGCAGCACCTTCGGCGGGGTGGCGCTGGTGCTGTGGATCGGCGGCCGCGACGTGCTGGCGGGCGGGCTGTCGGCGGGGGAGCTATCGCAGTTCGTGTTCTTCGCGGTGGTGGTCGCCGGCGCCCTCGGCGCGATCAGCGAGGTCTATGGCGACCTCCAGCGCGCCGCCGGCGCCACCGAGCGCCTGCTCGAGCTGCTCGATGCGCGCTCCGAGGTCGCGGCGCCGGCGCATCCGGTGCCGCTGCCCAAGCCGGCACAGGGCGCGATCGCCTTTCAGGCGGTGACGTTCTTCTACCCGAGCCGCCCCGACGCCGCCTCGCTCACGGAGCTCACGCTCGACATCGCGCCCGGCGAGCG
>DASWHU010000293.1:0-3441 GCA_036398035.1 Alphaproteobacteria bacterium
CTCGACCACGCGGGCGCGGACGGCGTGTACGTGGTCGACACCCTCGCCGAGGACGACGAGGTGGTGGTCAGCGGCGCGGTCGCGGTCTACGCCGAGGAGTTCCGCTCGCAGATCCGCAACGAGGACGACTGACTATGTACCGCCCCTGCGCGCACGGCCCCCTCACCCTTCCCTCTCCTCCCACTCGTGGGGGGAGAGGGTTGCGAAGGGTTGGCGCGGCGCACGCCGCGCCCTACCCGGTCCCCGGATTAAATCCGGGGATGGGTGAGGGGGGCGCGATCCATCGGCGGCGGATAAGGTTCTAGACGGGGCTCCGGCGATGCTGCGCTGGATCGTCCGGGCCTCGGTCAACCACGCCGGCGTCGTCGCCCTGCTCGCGGTGCTGCTGCTCGCCTACGGCGGCTACCGGTTGGCCATTGCCAGCCTCGACATCTTCCCCGAGTTCTCGCCCAAGCTGGTGATCATCCAGACCGAGGCGCCGGGCTTCGCCGCCGAGCAGGTCGAGCTGCTGGTCTCGCAGCCGATCGAAAGCGCGCTCGGCGGCCTGATCGACGTAACCGAGGTGCGCTCGCAGTCGATCCAGGGCCTGTCGGTGGTCAACGTGGTGTTCGACGACGCCATCGCGCTGCTGCGCGCGCGCCAGGTGGTCGCCGAGCGCCTGTCGCGCCTCGCCACCGAGATGCCGGCGGGGGTCGCCGCGCCGACCATGGTGCCGCTCACCTCGTCGTCGTCGACGGTGATGACCATCGGGCTGACCTCGGCCAGCCTGAGCCAGGGCGAGCTGCGCAGCCTCGCCGACTGGACCTTGAAGCCGCGCCTGCTCAGGGTCGCCGGCGTCGCCGACGTCAACGTGTTCGGCGGCGAGGTGCGCGAGCTGCAGATCCAGGCGCGCGTCGGCGACCTGCGCCGCCATCGCGTGGCGCTGGCGGAGCTCGAGGCCGCGGCGCATTCGGCGGTCGACTTGCGCGGCGCCGGCTTCGTCCAGACGCCGACCCAGCAGATCACCTTGCGCACCACCGGCCAGACGGTGGCCGCGGGCGAGCTTGCCGGCGTCGTCGTCCGCCCCGGCCGGCCGGCGATCCGGATCGGCGACGTGGCCGACGTCATCGACGGCGCGGCACCCGCGATCAGCAAGGCGAGCGTGCTCGCCGAGCCCGGCGTGGTGATCATGATCATCGGCCAGTTCGGCGCCAACACGCTGGCCGTCAGCCGCAACGTCGACGCGGCGCTCGCCGAGGTGAGACCGGTGCTCGAGCGCCAGGGCGTGAGCTTGCGCGACGACCTGTTCCGGCCGGCCAACTACATCGAGCGCTCGCTCGCCGGCATCGCCCAGCACCTGGCGGTGGGCGCGGTGATGGTGATCGTGGTGCTGGTGCTGTTCCTGTTCAACCTGCGCAGCGCATTCATCTCGGCGATGGCGATCCCGCTGTCGCTGGTCACCGCGACGCTGGTGCTGCTCGAGGCCGGGGTCAACCTCAACATCATGGTGCTGGGCGGGCTCGCGATCGCGCTCGGCGAGGTGGTCGACGACGCGATCATCGATACCGAGAACATCTTCCGCCGGCTGCGCGAGAACCGCCGGCTGGCGCAGCCGCGCCCGTTCCGCGCCGTGGTGTTCGACGCCTCGATGGAGGTGCGCGGCTCGGTGGTCTATGCGAGCTTCATCGTCGGGCTAGCCTTCGTGCCGCTGTTGTCGCTGTCGGGCGCGGCGGGGCGCATGTTCGAGCCGGTCGGGGTTACCTACATCCTCGCCATCCTCGCCTCGTTGGCGGTGGCGCTGACCGTGACCCCGGCATTGTGCGTGCTGCTGCTGACCGGCAAGCGGCTGTCGTTGCGCGATCCGCCGCTGATGCGGCTGTTGCAGCCGGCCTACGGCGCGCTGCTGCGCGCGATCGGCCGCCACGACCGGCTGGTGATGGCGCTGGTCGCGGTCGGGCTCGCGATCGGGCTCGGCGTCCTGCCCTATCTCGGCAGCCGCTTCCTGCCCGAGCTGCGCGAGGGCCATTACATGATCCACACCTCGGGCGTGCCCGGCACCTCGTTGGACGAGACCATCCGCACCGGCGCCCGCCTGACCGAGGCGGTGCTCCAGGTGCCCGGGGTGCGCGCGATGTCGCAATGGGCCGGGCGCGCCGAGCGCGGCGCCGACACCTATGGCAGCCATTACGCCGAGTACGAGGTCGACCTCGAGCGCCTGTCGGGGCGCGAGCAGCAGCGCGTGCTCGACACCATTCGCGGCATCCTCGACCGCTTCCCGGGCATCGTCTCGGAGATCAACACCTTCCTGATCGAGCGCGTGGACGAGACCATCTCGGGCTATACCGCGGCGGTGGTGGTCAACCTGTACGGCGCCGACCTCGACTTCCTCGACCGCAAGGGCCAGGAGATCGCCGCCCTGCTGCGCGCCGTCCCGGGCGCGGTCGACGTGCAAATCCAGGCGCCGCACGGGGTGCCGATCCTGGCGGTCGAGCTCGACGAGCAACGATTAGCGCTGCATGGGATCCGTCCGGGCGACGTCTACGACGTGATTCAGACCGTCTACGAGGGCAGCGCGGTCGGCGCGCTCCACGACGGCGACCGGGTGCTGCCGCTGGTGGTCACGGTCACGCCCGAGCTGCGCACGCGCCCCGAGGCCGCGGCGGAGCTGCCGGTGCGCGCCGCGTCCGGCGAGGTGATCGCGCTCGGCGACGTCGCCGACCTCCGTCCCGATTCCGGCCGTTACGCGATCCTGCACGAAGGCGGGCGGCGGTTGCAGACGGTCACCGCCAACGTGGCCGGGCGCGACTTCGGCTCGTTCGTCGCCGAGCTGCAACGCCGCCTCAACGACGACATCGCGCTGCCGATCGACTCCTATATCGAGATCACGGGCTCGGCGGTGGCGGCGGCGCAATCGCGCCGCGAGCTGATCATCCACTCGGCGCTCGCCGGCATCGGCGTACTGCTGCTGTTGCAGCTTGCTTTGGGGCGGGCGTGGAACGTCGCGCTGGTGGTCACCAACCTGCCGTTCTCCCTGGTCGGCGGCGTGGTCGCGGCGCTGGTCACGGGGGGCGTGCTGTCGCTCGGCTCGATCGTCGGCTTCATCACCCTGTTCGGGATCACGCTCAGGAACGCGATCATGCTGGTCTCGCACTACCAGCACCTGGTCGAGATCGACGGCGAGCCGTGGACCATGGACACCGCCGTGCGCGGGGCGAAGGAGCGGCTGCCGTCGATCCTGATGACCGCGCTGGTCACCGCGCTCGCGATGCTGCCGATCGCGGTCGACAGCGACAACCCGGGGCGCGAGATCATGGGCCCGATGGCGAGCGTGATCATCGGCGGCATGGCGTCGTCGACATTGCTCAACCTCCTGGTGCTGCCCTCGATCATGTACCGCTACGGCCGCTTCGGAGCGCGCACCGGGCTGGTCGGCGAGGCCGCGGCGGCGCGATGAGCGAGACG
>DASWHU010000294.1:0-5055 GCA_036398035.1 Alphaproteobacteria bacterium
CAGCGGGTTGACCCGGTAGCACACCACCATCGGCACGCCGGCGAGCGCGAGCTGCAAGGTGCTGGTGCCTGACTTGGTGATCGCCGCGCGGCTGGCGGCGAAGGCATCGGCGTGCTCGGCCGGATCGCCGACCACGATCGCGGGCACCGGCCAGCGCGCCACCGCCGCACCGAGCCGCGCGGCGACGGTATCGGTGGTCGGCACCACCGCGCACAGCCCCGCATGGCGCGGCGTGAGCAAAGCCAGCGCGCGGCCGTAGATCGGCAGCAGCCGGTCGACCTCGCCCCGGCGGCTGCCGGGCAGCACCGCGACCAACGAAGTCTCGGGGGCAAGGCCGTGGCGGGCGCGGAACCGCGCGCCGTCGCCGGCATCGAAGCCGCCCTCGACCACGGGATGGCCGACATAACTGCAGCGGACGCCGAACTCGGCGAAGAACGCGGGCTCGAACGGCAACACCGCGATCAGGCGGTCGAACAGGCCGGCGAGCGTCTGCGCCCGCTTCGGCCGCCAGGCCCAGACCTGGGGCGCCACGTAATGCACCATCGGCACGCCGAGGGCGCGAATCCGGCGCGCGAGCCGGAACGAGAAGCCGGGCGAATCGATGGTGACGACGACGTCGGGCCGCAGGCGCGCCACCGCCGCCGCGGTCTCGCGCAGGCGCCGCAGCACACGCGGGATGTGCGGGATGATCTCGGCCAGGCCCATCAGCGACAGCTCGGACATGGGGAACAGGCTGTCGAGCCCGCACGCCGTCATCGCCCGCCCGCCGACGCCGGCGAAGCGGACGCGCGCACCCGTTGCGCGCGCGAGCGCGGCCATCAGGCGCGCGCCGAGCGCGTCGCCCGAGGGCTCGCCGGCGACCACGAACACCAACGGCGAGCGTGCGGCGGGCGCGGGCTCAGCCGGCGACGCCAAGGCCGACATCGCCTGACAGGCGTTTGCGGTGGTCGGTGAGGCTGGTGCCGACCAGCAGCGCCGCCGCCAGCGCCTCGGCGCCGTCGCGCCCGGTCACCCGCACCGGCGCCCCGGTCGCCACCGAGTCGAGAAAGGCGGCGATCTCGCGCTCGAGTGCATCGGCGGTGCCGATGTCGTGCTCCTCGCGCTCGATCGCGGGAATCCCGGGCATCATCTCGCCCTTGCCCTTGCGCACGTGGACCAGCTTGCCGCCGGCGAAGTCGGCGACGATATAGGCGTCGGCCTGGAACACGCGCATCTTGCGCTCGGTCTTGTTGCTGACCCGGCTGGCGGTGACGTTGGCGACGCAGCCGTTGTCGAACATCAGCCGGGTGTTGGCGATGTCGTCCCGGCTCCCCAGCACCGGCGCGCCGACTGCATCGACCGACTCGAGCCGCGCCTTAACCAGCGCCAGCACCAGGTCGATGTCGTGGATCATGACGTCGAGCACCACGTCGATCTCGGTGCTGCGCCCGCTGAACGCCGAGACGCGCGTGCACTCGATGTAGAGCGGACGGCGGACGCGGCTGCGCAGCGCCTCGAACGCCGGCGAGAAGCGCTCGATATGGCCGACCTGGAGCACCAGCCCGCGCGCCTCGGCGAGCACGATCAGGTCCTCGGCGAGCTCGAGCCGATCGGTGATCGGCTTCTCGACCAGGACGTGGATGCCGTGCTCGAGCAAGGTGCGGGCGACGGCGTAATGGTGGGGGGTGGGCACCGCGACGCTCGCCGCGTCGACCGCGCCGACCAGGTCGCCGAGCTCGGTGGTCGCCGTGGCGCCGAGGCGGGCGCCGACGTCCGCGGCGCGCGCCCGGTCGCTGTCGACCACGAAGGCGAGGTCGGCGCCGCCATGCGCGGCATATTTCTCGGCGTGGCGGGCGCCGAAATGGCCGACGCCGACGACCGCGGTGCGAATCCTGCCTGCCATTATCCAGCCCTGTTGCCGACGCGCATTGTAGCCGGTCGGGCGCGAGCGCTACAGTCGCGCCGCGCACCCCGTGTCACGCCGGAGGCCCGATGGCAACCTTCGACAGCCCCGATTTCGACGATCACGAGGCGGTCCATTGGTTCAACGATACGCGGTCGGGCCTGCGCGCGATCGTCGCCATCCACAAGCGCCGCGGCGGCCGGGCCGGCGGGGGTGCGCGCATGATGGCCTACCCGGACGAGCAGGCGGCGCTCAACGACGCGCTGAGGCTGTCGCGGGCGATGACCTACAAGCATGTCCTGTGCGGCAGCCCGTTCGGCGGCGGCAAGATCATCGTCCTCGGCGACCCGGCGCGCGCCAAGACCGACGCCAAGTTCCGCGCGCTCGGGCGGATCATCGACTCCTTCGCCGGCGGCTACGTGACCGGCGAGGACGTCGGCACCACGCCCCGCGACATGGCGCTGATCCGCGAGGGCACGCGCTGGGTGATCGGCGTCGAGGGCGCCGGCGGCGACACCTCGCCGGCGACCGCCTACGGCGTCCAGCTCGGCATCGAGGCGGCGGTGCGGCGCGCCCTCGGCGCAACCTCGGTCGAGGGCCTCACGATCGCGGTCCAGGGGGTCGGCAACGTCGGCTTCGCGCTCGCCCGCCGCCTCGCCGAGGCCGGGGCGCGGCTGGTGGCGGCCGACGCCGACCCGGCGCGCGCCCAGCGCGCCGCGGCCGAGCTCGGCGCCCGGATCGTGGCCCCGGAGCAGATCCTGGCGGTCGAGGCCGAGGTGCTGAGCCCGTGCGCGCTCGGCGGCGTGCTCAACGACGCGACCATCCCGCGCATCCGCGCCAAGGTGGTCGCCGGCGCCGCCAACAACCAGCTCGCCGAGGCCCGCCACGGCGCCATGCTGGCCGAGCGCGGCATCCTGTACGCGCCCGACTACGTGATCAACGCGGGCGGCGTGCTGCATGCGCTGGTCGAGCTCGAGGGTTTCGATCCGGCGCGCGTGTTCCGCGACGTGAGGCGCATCCGCGAGGCGCTGGAAGAGGTGTTCGCGCGCGCGGTGCGCACCGGCGAGCCGACCAGTGCCGCCGCCGACGCCATCGCGCGCGAGCGCCTGGCGGCCGAGGCCGACGGCGCGCAGGCCGCATAAAGGAGCCCGCGCCCCGAAGGGCGCGGGCTGAAACGTGCCGGGACCGGTGCGCCGTCAGGTGATGTGGGCGCCGCGGGTCTCGACGTAGACCGCGTACAGCGACTGGCTGCCGGTCATGAACAGCCGGTTCTTCTTCGAGCCGCCGAAGCAGACGTTCGAGATGATCTCGGGCATCCGGATCTGGCCGATGCGGTCACCGTTGGGGGCGAAGATGTGGACCCCGTCATAGCCGTCGCCGACCCAGCCGGCGCTCGACCAGACGTTGCCGTCCTCGTCGGCGCGGATGCCGTCGGCGAAGCCGGCGCGGCCGTCCAGCTCCATGTCGGCGAAGGTGCGCGGATTCTTCAGCGTCGCGCCGTCGACGTCGTAGCCCCAGATGATGTTCTTGGCTTCCTTGTAGTGCGAGGCGCCGGTGTCGGCGATGTACATCTTCTTGTAGTCGTTGGAGAAGCACAGGCCGTTGGGCTTGAACGGCTCGTCCGCGACCTTGGTCATCTTGCCGGTCTTGGCGTCGACCCGATAGGTCGCCTCCTTCTGGATCGGCTGGACCGAGCCGGTGCCGAGCCTGTGGCCCTCGTAGTTCATCAGGCCGCCATAGCCGGGATCGGTGAACCAGATCGAGCCGTCGTCGGGATGGACCACAACGTCGTTGGGCGCGTTGAGCTCCTTGCCGTCGGCGCTGTCCGCGATCACCGACATCGAGCCGTCATGCTCGTAGCGCACCACCCGGCGGTTGCCGTGCTCGCAGGCGATCTGGCGGCCCTGATAGTCGAAGGTGTTGCCGTTCGAGTTGCCGGACGGATAGCGGAACATCTTCGAGACGTGCCCGTCTTCCTCGATCCAGCGCAGCTGCATGTTCTCCGGGATGTCGCTCCAGATCAGGTAACGGCCGACGCCGTTCCATGCGCAGCCTTCGGCCCACAGCGTGCCCCGATAGAGCCGCAGGATCGGGGTGTTGCCGAGCTTGTACTTGAAGCGCGGGTCGAGCCCCATGACGTCGGGCTCGGGATAGCGCACCGGCTCGTCATCGGGGCCGAAGTTGCGCGCGAATGCGCTCGACGACATGGCGGTGATGCCGGCGATCGCGGTCGCCGCGGCAAGGAACGACCGGCGATCGATTGCCTGGTCGGTCTTGCGCTCGACCGGCTTCGCCAAGTCGATGAACTTGTGCTCTTGGACTCTACGCATGTGACTTGCCTCCCTCGTTGTTTTGCGCGAGTACCATCGGCGCCCGCGCACAGATTGCTATGCCGCGCGTCGCGCGCCGGCCATGCGGAAGCCGGCGGTGCGCCCGGCGAAGCCCCTCCCTTCGAGACCGCTCCGCCGACCGGTCGAGATGGCCGAGACGCGGAGCCCGGGGGATATTGGCGCCGAATCGCGGTCGCCGCAACCGTCGCGCCGGCGGCCGTGCCGGCTGTTCGACGCTGATATGTCTCACGGCCCGTCCTCGCCCTGCTCGCGGGCATGCAGGCGGGCAATGCCGGCAACCACCTCGGCGACCTCGGAATCGGGCAGCGGCGGGCGGCATTTGACCCGGTTCCAGCACAGCAGCAGCTCGAGCGCGACCTCCGGATCGACGCCGTGCCACAGCAGATGGCCGACCAGCGAGGCGGCAGTGTCGTTGCGCCGTCCCTCGGCCACCCCCGCCTCGACCAGCGAGCGCCAATAAGCGGTCGGGTGGCCGCGGCGCGCGCCCTCCCGCAGCACCACGCGCAGCAGCCACGCCGGCATCGGCGCGAGCGCACGGCGGTCCGGGTCGCGCCCCGCCCGCCACCGGTAGCGACGGCCCGAGGGATGGATCGAGGGCGGCGCCACCACCAGGCCGCCGTCGCCGCGCAGGTCGATGCCCGGGGCCAGACCCGCGCGATTGTGCACCTCGCCGCCCGGATGCCCGAAATAGAGGTGGCGGCCGCCGCCGCCGGTGGTGCATTCGACCGTCTCGGGCATCGGACCGTGCCGACGCTCCCAGGCGGCGATGCTGTCCGCCCCGCCATGCCCCGGATCGACATCGAGGACCACCAGCCTGGAGAG
>DASWHU010000295.1:0-3880 GCA_036398035.1 Alphaproteobacteria bacterium
GCCAGCGCGACCAGCACCACGACCAGCGGCGTGACCACCGCGGCGGCATTGAGCCGGTGGGTCCACTCGGCCATCACCTGGCCGAAGCTGTAATCGACGCCGGGAATCGCGGCGAGCTTGGCCGGGGTCGGCAGCCACAGGCCGTAGCACAGCGGCCAGTCCGGGCAGGACAGGCCCGAATTGGTCAGCCGCACCACCGCGCCGAGCACGATCTGCACGAACACGAAACCCGCGGTGATCGCGGCGAGCCGCGCGAACAGGGTCATCCGCACCTCATCCTGCGCGCCGTCACGCGCGGCGCGCGCCGCGCCGGAATAGCAGATAGACGACCCCCAGCGCGACCGCCAATGCGTACCAGGTGAGCGCGTAGTAGAGGTGCGCGTTGCGCAGCTCGATGCGGGCCGGGCGCGCGAGCGGCAGCGCGCCGCCGCCGCCTTCGCCCGCCAGCGCGGCGATGGTGAACGGCAGCGGCGCAATGCCGGCGGCGCGCGCCATCGCCTGCGGGTCGATCCAGTACCAGGCGCCGTGCGCCGGATCGTTGGCCGGGGTGAACGGGTTGGGGCTGGGTGGCGGGCGCACCACGCCCTCGAAAGCGACCGTGCCCTCGCGTCGGCTCTCCGGACGGCGCGCCGGAGCCATCGCCGCGTCGGGCACCCAGCCGCGATCGACCAGCACCACGCGCCCGTCCTCGGTCTCGAACGGCGTCACCAGCTCGGCGCCGACGCGGCCCTGATAGGTGCGCGGCGCGACCAGCATCTCGCGGCTGTGCAGGAACCGGCCGCGGAGCAGGATGCGCCGGTAGCCGAGCGCCTCGACCGCGGCCGCATCCAGCCTCTCCGGCAGTGCGATCGGCGGCGCCGCGAGCCGCGCCTCCATGGTCGCGATCAGCGCCTCCTTCCAGTGCGCGCGCTGGAGCTGCCAGCTGCCGAGGCCGACCAGCAGCGCGATTGCCGGCCACGCCAGCCAGGCCGGGTTGCGGGCGCGGCGCGCGGCGCGGTCCGGGCTCGCCGCGGGCACCGGCGTCAGGCGCCCGGACGGTCGTCGAGCAGGTCGTGACGGTAGTGCTGGGCGATCAGCCACGCCTTGAGCGGCGGCAGCATCACCAGCGCGAGGCCGATGGTCAGCGGCAGCCACAGGATCAGGTGCAGCCAGTAGGGCGGGGCGACGCGGACCTCGACCGCCAGCGCCAGCCCGACGATGATAAAGCCGAGCAGCAGGATCACGAACACCGCCGGGCCGTCACCCGTGTCCTGGCGGCGGAGGTCCAGGTCGCACACCTCGCAACGCTCGGCGACCGTCAGATAGCCGGCGAACAATCGGCCCTCGCCGCAGCGCGGGCAGCGCCGCCTGAGGGCCGCAGACAGCGGTGAGATCGCGCCCCTCAGCTGCCGCCCCACCAGTAGACGCAGGTGAACAGGAACAGCCACACGACGTCGACGAAATGCCAGTACCAGGCGGCGGCCTCGAAGCCGAAATGCTGCTCCGGCTTGAAGTGGCCGGCATAGGCCCGGCCCAGGCACACGATCAGGAACAGGGTGCCGATGATGACGTGGGCGCCGTGGAAGCCGGTGGCCATGAAGAAGGTCGAGGCGTAGATGCCCTCGGTGAAGCCGAACGGCGCGTGCGCATACTCGTAGGCCTGCAGCGAGGTGAACAGCGCGCCGAGACCGACCGTGAGCCACAGCCCGAGGATCAGGTGCCCGCGGTTGCCCTCGCGCAGCGCATGATGCGCCCAGGTCACGGTCGCGCCCGAGGTCAGCAGCACGACGGTGTTGAGGAACGGCACCCCGAACGGCTCGAACGTCTCCACCCCCTGCGGCGGCCAGGTGCCGCCGGTGAACTCGGCACGCGCGACCTGGATCGCCTCGTCCGCGAACAGCGAGGCATCGAAGAACGCCCAGAACCAGGCGGCGAAGAACATCACCTCGGAGGCGATGAACAGCAGCATGCCGTAACGCAGCCCGAGCTGGACGACCGGCGTGTGATGGCCCTGGAAGGTTGCCTCGCGAACCACGTCGCGCCACCACACGACCATGGTCGCCGCGACCAGCACGCCGCCGGCCGCGAGCACCGCCGTGCCGCCGGCGATCTCGTGCATGAACATGACCATGCCGACGGTGAGCAGCAGCGCCGCGGCGGCGCCGACCACCGGCCACGGGCTCGGGGCGACCAGGTGGTACGGGTGCTTGGCGGGGGCGTCGGTCATCACTCGGTCTCCGCGATGGTCACGTCGGTGTGCGGCCCGCCGGGCGCGGCTCAGTTGAGCTTTGCGGCGGCCGGGGCTCGCGCCTCGGCGGCGAGATGGACGGCGACCGCGTCGGCGCCGGCGTCGAAGAACATGTAGGACAAGGTGATGGTACGGACGTTGGCGGTGTCGGGATCGTCGACGATCGCCGGGTCGACGTAGAACGACACCGGCAGCTCGGCGACCTCGCCCGGCTTGAGGAACTGCTCGGTGAAGCAGAAGCAGTCGATCTTGTCGAAATAAGCGCCGGCGATCTGCGGCGTGACGTTGAACGTGGCGCTGCCGACCAGCGGCTCATCGCCCAGGTTCTCGGCGCGGAAGTAGGCGAGCCTGGTCTCGCCGACGCGCGCCGTGGTCTGGCGCTCGACCGGGGTGAAGCGCCACGGCAGGCCGGACTGGACGTCGCCGTTGAAGCGGATCGTGATCACGCGCTCGCCGACCTCGGGCGCCGGGCCGGCGGCGATGCGGGTGGTGCCGCCATAGCCGGTGACCCGGCAGAACAGGGCGTACAGCGGCACCGCCGCGTAGGCCGCGCCGACCATGCCCCCGGCAACCAGGCCGAGCAGGACCGCCGAGGCCAAGTGCCGGGTGCGTGCCGCAGTCATGCGTTGCCGCTCAGCTTGGCGATGGTGATCAGGAAGAACAGCAGCACCAGCGCGCCGAGCGTAACCGCCAGCGCCACGTTGCGCAGCCGCCGGCGCCTGTGCTCATCATGCAGCGGCATCACCATCGTCCGCCGCGCCCTAGCCGACCGCGGCTTGCGCCCAATGGTCGACGACCAGGGCGGCGAACAGCAGGAACAGATAGGCGATCGAGGCGCCGAACAGCCGCCGCGCGTCGTCGTCGCCGCGGCGGCGCCACACCGCCCGGGCGCGGTGCAGGAACCAGATGCCGAGCGCGGCGGCGCTCAAGGCGTAGACGCTGCCGCTCACGCCGATCGCCGCCGGCAGCATCGCCAGCGGCACCAGCACGATGCTGTAGATCATGATCTGGCGCCGGGTCTCGTCGCCTCCCGCCACCACCGGCAGCATCGGCACGCCCGCGCGCGCATAGTCGTCCGAGCGCACCAGCGCCAGCGCCCAGAAATGCGGCGGCGTCCACATGAAGATGATCGCGAACAGCAAGAGCGGCGCAAGCGAAACCGAGCCGGTCACCGCCGCCCAGCCGATCACCGGCGGCAGCGCGCCGGCGGCGCCGCCGATCACGATGTTCTGGGGCGTCGAGCGCTTCATCAACATCGTGTACACGACCACGTAGAAGGCGATCGCCAGCTGCGCCAGGAACGCGGCGATCAGGTTCACGAAGAACGCCAGCACGACGAACGAGAGGACGCCCAGGACGAGGCCGAACAGGACGGCGCGCTCCGGCTCGACCTCGTGCGCGGGCAACGGGCGCCGCCGCGTCCTCGCCATGAGCGAATCGATGTCGCGGTCGAGGTAGCAGTTGATCGCGTTCGCGCTGCCGGCCGCGAGCGACCCGCCGACCAGCGTCCAGAACACGAGCGCGATCGGTGGCAGGCCCTTCGCGGCGAGGACCATCGCGGGCACGGTCGTGATCAGCAGCAGCTCGATGATCCGGGGCTTGGTCAGCGCGATGTAGGCCGCGACCGTACGCCGCAGGCCGATGCCCGGGCGG
>DASWHU010000296.1:0-1736 GCA_036398035.1 Alphaproteobacteria bacterium
GCCCGGCGGGGGGAGGGACAGGGCCGGCATGATCGAGTTCATCGAGCTGCGCAAGGCGTTTGGCGCAATCCAGGCGGTGGCCGGGGTGTCGATGATCGCCAGCGACGGCCGCGTGACCGGCCTGATCGGGCCCAACGGCGCCGGCAAGACCACCGCCTTCCGCACCGTCTACGGCCTGCTGGTCCCCGATGCCGGGTCGGTGCGGGTCGACGGCATCGACGTCACCGCCGACCGCATCGCGGTGCAGCGCCGGCTGGGTGTGCTGCCCGACGTGCGCGGGCTGTATCCGCGGCTCACCGGGCGCGAGCACATCCGCTTCTACGGCGAGCTGCAGGGCCTGTCGGGGGCGGCGCTGGAGAGCCGCATCGACGACCTGATCGAGCGGCTGGGGATGGGCGAGTTCGCCGACCGGCGCGCGCGCGGCTACTCGCGCGGCCAGGAGCTCAAGGTCGCGCTCGGCCGCGCCATGATCCACCGGCCGCACAACCTGATCCTGGACGAGCCGACCAACGGCCTCGACGTGGTCTCGAGCCGCGCCGTGCGCCAGCTGATCTGCGAGCTGCGCGACCGCGGCCACTGCATCCTGATCTCGAGCCACATCATGGCCGAGGTGGGGGCGCTGTGCGACCAGCTGGTGATCGTCTCCGAGGGCGCGGTCATCGCCGAGGGCACGCCCGACGAGCTGCGCCGCCGGTTCACCGCCAGCGACCTCGAGGACGTGTTCGTCGCCTCGGTCAGCGGCGCCCAGATGAGCGGCGTATCGTGACCCCGCACGGGCCCGTCCACCGCGGCCCCTGGCCGCGGCTCGCGGTGGTCGTGCGCAAGGAGCTGCGCGACCACTTCCGCGACAAGCGCAGCCTGCTCTTGGCGCTGCTCTATCCGCTGCTCGGGCCGCTGCTGGTCGCCGGCAGCCTGTACGTCGCGGGCGACGTGCTCAACCGCGCGCAAGGCAGCGCCGGGCACATCTCGGTGCCGGCGCGCGGCATGGAGCACGCGCTCGACTTCGTGCGCTTCCTCGACGCCCACGACGTCGGCCTCTACCCGGCGCCGCGCCCGCCCGGCGACATGGTGCGCACCGGCGAGGTCGCGGTCGGGCTCGACATCCCGCCCGAGGCCGCGAGCGGCCGGTTCACCGTCCGGGTCTATGTCGACTTCGCCAAGATCGGCAATCTGCGCGCCTCGGCCACCATCGGCGACCTGATCTCCGCATACAACCGCGAGCGCGCGGCGACCCTCGCCCAGGACGCCGGTCTGCCCGAGGACTTCCTGGTCTCGGTCGCGATCCAGCAGGTCAACGTCTCGCGCCCGGCCGACATGGCGGTGTTCCTGTACAACCTGATGCCGCCGCTGGTGATGTTCATGATCTTCCTCGCCGGCGTGCACATCACGGTGGACATGACCGCGGGCGAGCGCGAGCGCGGCTCGCTCGAGCCGCTGCTGATTGCGCCGGTGGAGCGCGCCGGGCTCTTGTTCGCCAAGTTCGCGGTCGGGTTCCTGATGACCGCGCTGGCGATGGTCATCAACCTGGTCGGCTTCCGCACCTTGCTCGGCATCGTCGCCGGCATGCACCCGGCGATGACCCCGCCGCCCACGCTCGGCGCGTTCCTGACCATCTTCGCGATCGCGGTGCCGCTGATGGCGCTGGCGGTGGCGTTCCAGATCGCCATCGCGCTCGCCTCGCGGTCGATGAAGGAGGCGCAGATCTATCTCGGGCTGCTGCCGCTGGTGCCGGCGCT
>DASWHU010000297.1:0-1546 GCA_036398035.1 Alphaproteobacteria bacterium
GTGATCTCCTGCATGCCGACCTTGCGCGTGGTCGGCTCGCCCTCGACATAGGTCACCGTCAGCTTGCGGTCCTTGCCGACCTCGACCAGCTTGGCGATGCCGGCGTTGGTCATCATGTTCTCTTCCTCGACCAGGTCCCACGGGTAGTGGCCCTCGGCGAGGCCGCGCAGCGCCTCCTCGAAGATGTGGACCTCGAGCGCGGTGGCCTCGCCCTCGGCGTAGACCGAGGTGATGCCGACGAACTGGCCGCGCTTGATGTCGTCGATGGTCGCGCGGTCGACCACGAACACGCGCGCGTCGTCGTTGAGGGTCGCCGTCTTCGACATGCCGTCGTCGGTGGCGATGGTGAGCTTGGACCCGTCGACACCCGCCAAGGTGCCGCGGATGTGGTAGGGCGCGCCCTGGGCCGCGAGCGGCAGCGCCGCCGCGACCACGGCCGCCGCGGCAAGCGCGGCGAGAGTGCGATTGACCATGTCTTCCTCCCTCGATCCCGGCCGCAGGGCCTCGTTGGGCCCGCCCCGGCCGCGGCCCCTGACCAGCGGGGCCGTTCGCTGTTGCCGGGCAGCGGGCGAGGCACCGCCCATGGCGCCCGCCGCGGCCCGCAGGCTGGTGTATCACCGCGGCCGGCGTGCGTCCATCGACGCGCAGGCGGCGGCTGGTCGCAGCGGCGCGGCGGCCGCGCGCCTAGCGCGTCTGCATGGCCAGGATCTGGTCGACGCGCTTCATGTCGTCGTAGCCGATGCCGATGGTGCCGCGCGTCCAGCGGCTCGCCAGCTCCTGGACGTAGGTCCGCTCGCGCATCAGCGCCTTGGTGCCGGTGGTGGCATAGTCGAACTCGCGGTCGTTGGTCTGCTGGCCGTTGGCGGTCAGGATCCGCCAGACGACGCCCTTGAGTTCCTCGTCGGTCAGCAGGCGCTTGTTCTCGACTTCCTTGAGGTAGGCCTGCGCCGCGGCATGAATCATCGCCGCCCTGAGCTCGGTCAGCCTGAGATTCTTCTTTCCAAACCCGGCCATGGCGAGGTTCCGGCAGTTCCGGCGCCCCTGTTGCCCCGGGGGCGCGTGATCCCTGATAGCCGAGCCAACGGCGCAAGCCAACCGGGTCACCGCCGCCCCGATCGTGCGAGCCGCGCCCGGACCATCTGCCCGCGCCGCCGGACAGGCTTCTAAGTGCCTACTGTCAAACGGCTTTTCTCAATTCTCTACAATTTTAGCAAAATCGGCGACCGGGCACAATCACGCGCCCGCCTCACGCCGCACGCGCCGGGCTGATGCGGCGGTAGGAGAGCGCCTCGGCGACGTGGCGGCGGGCGACCCCGCCGGCGCCGTCGAGGTCGGCGAGGGTGCGCGCGACGCGGAGCACCCGGTGGTAGCCGCGCGCCGACAACCTGAGCCGGTCGACTGCGTCCGTGAGCAGCGCCCGGCCGCGCTCGTCCGGCGCCGCGACGCGCTCCAAGAGCGTGCCGTCGGCGTCCGAATTGGTGCGCACCGGCGCCCCGCCCGCGCGCGTCTCGCCGGCATAGCGCTCGGACTGCACCGCGCGCGCCTC
>DASWHU010000298.1:0-3583 GCA_036398035.1 Alphaproteobacteria bacterium
AACCCGCTCCCGATCGCCGGCGCGCGCGGTCAGTTAACCATTCCCTCATTTGTCGGCCGAAAAATAAGGATGCGATCGAGCGATGGCGATTGCGAGTTCGCCTCGAGCGCCCGATAGTTCATCCCCTCGGTGGCCGCGCTCGAACGCCACCATAGCCCAACAATTCTGCGATGCGCGACCGCTTGGCCAGAATCCACGACCGGGACATCTTCCTGGAGCGCGCCGAATCCGAGGTCCGCCGCGCCCAGCGCTATGGCCGCACGCTCACCGCGCTGATGCTGGCGGTCGACGGCCGGCCCGCCATCGTCAAGCGTTACGGCCGTGCCTGGCTCGAGCTGCTGATGGACATCATCGGCCTGATCTGCCGCGAGAACCTGCGCGACCCCGACATATTGGGGCGCCACAACGAGCACGTGCTTGCCATCGTCCTGCCCGAGGCCGGCGAGGCCTCGGGCGTCCAGCTCGCCGCCCGGCTGATCGCCGGGCTGTCGGCGATCCGCCTGCCGACGGCGAACGGCGAGCTCGCCTTCACCGTCAGCGCCGGCGTCGCGGCAACCGTGGGCGAGGTGGCGGAGCTCGACCACATCCTCAGGAATGCCGAGGACCAGCTCAAGGCCGCCCAGGCGGCGGGCGGCCACCAGGTCAAGGGCTGCTTTGTCGGCGACCGGCGCGAGCACCTGGACGAGGCCCTCGCACGGCTCGGGCGCAGGCGTACGGACCCCGATGAGGTCACGCAGGCGGTCGAGCTGACCCGGGAAGAGCTCGACGTGCTGCTCAAGCGCCGCGTCGAGTGAGCGCGCCCGCGCCGGAGCGCTGACCGGGCCGGCCCCGGTCCTCGGCACGAATTTGCGCTTGCGGCGCAAAAATCTCTTGCCTTCCGCGCCGAAATGTCGCTTTTTGCGCGCCGTCGGCGTGCCCCGGACGCGTCGGACAACACTTCGGCTCGTTTGCAGAAGGGGGTGGCCATGGGCGCGCACCACGCCCCATCCCGAATGGGCTTGGACGAAACGACCGCGGTCCCGACCCGTACGCGCGGCGGGGGCGCCGATACGCGCATCGTCGCCGACGATCATTTCGTCGAGCGCGACGGCTGCCGGTTCGCCGGGTTCCATCTGATCATCGACCTGTGGCAGGCGCGCCGACTGGACGACCTGCCCCATATCAAGCGTACCCTGAGGCGGGCCGCGGAAGTCGCCGGCGCGACCGTGCTCAGGCTCGATGCGCACCGCTTCGAGTCGAGCGACGGCATCTCCGCGGTGGCGATCCTGGCGGAAAGCCACATCAGCATTCACACCTGGCCCGAGCTATCCTACGCGGCGATCGACATATTCATGTGCGGCGACACCCGCCCCCACGATGCCATTCCCCTGCTCGAGGCCGCGTTCGAAGCGGCCCGGGTCGAGGTCATCGAGCATCGCCGGGGCATGCTTGAATGATCCAGTTCGTCGAGCGCCTGTTTCAGGAGTACACGCAGCTCTTCTCGGTCGAACGGATCCTCTACCGCGAGCGGACCGAGCATCAGGACCTGGTCATCTTCGAGAATCGCATCTTCGGCCGCGTGCTGGCCCTCGACGGTGTCATCCAGACGACCGAGCGCGACAACCACGTCTATCACGAGATGATTGCGCACGTGCCGATCCTCGCCCACGGGTCGGTGCGCGAGGTGCTGATCATCGGCGGCGGCGACGGCGGCACCTTGCGCGAGGTGGTCAAGCACGACATCGCCCGCGCGACCATGGTCGAGATCGACGCCGGCGTCATCGAGCTGTCGCGCAAGTACCTTCCCGGCCTGTCCGACGGCGCGTTCGACCATGCGCGCGCCGACGTCGTCATCGCCGACGGCTGCGCCTATGTGCGCGAGACGGATCGCCGGTTCGACGTCATCATCGTTGATTCAACCGATCCGGTGGGCCCGGGCGCCGTGCTGTTCACCGACGAGTTCTACGGCGCGTGCAAGCGCTGCCTCACCGACGGCGGCGTGCTGGTGACCCAGAGCGGCGTGGTGCTGATGCAGCCGGACGAGGTTGTAACCACGCACCGCCGGCTCGGCGCCCTGTTCGCCGACGCGAGCTTTTTTCAGGCGCCGGTTCCGACCTATATCGGCGGCCCGATGACCTGCGGCTGGGCGAGCGACGATGCGTCCTTGCGCCGCCTGCCGGAGGCCGAGCTCGCCGCGCGCTACCAGCGTGCCGGCCTGCATACCCGCCACTACTCTCCGGCGATCCACCTCGCGAGCTTCGCGCTGCCGCCCGAGCTCCACGAGCTGCTCGCCCGATCCTGACCGCCGTCGCACCGCGCTCCTATCGCAACAGCGCCACTTCGCGGCCGATCGACTGCGCGCGCAGCGCCGCCAGCCGGCCGTACTCGGTGTCGCCGAGGCGCTCCGCGACGGCGGCGTAGCGTGCCTCAGCCTCCGGCAGGGTGTGGCCGTCGCCGGCTTCCTCGAACGACAGCGCCGTGCGATACGCCTCCCATGCCTCGACCTCGCGTACGAGCCCGGGCTCGGCGGCAAGCACGGCCGCCATATCGGCAACCTGCGCCAGCCGCGACTCGCTCTCGGCATCGAGCAGCGCGCCGTGAAGCGCCAGCATCGCCTGTGCCTCGCGCGCCACGACGTAGCGGGCGATCCCCGGCCCCGACTGCTCGAACCGGTCGGCGAGCACGGTCGCGTACCACCACGCCGCGTCCGACGCCGCCGGACCGAGGTCGGCATCGACGAACGCCGTCTCCTCGACCCAGTCGAGCGCCCGCTCCGCGACCGGCGCCGGCGCCCAGTCATGGCCGCCGTCCCACACCTCGACCATCCTTCGCACCGTCGGCGGCAGGCCGCGCCGGATGCGCAGCGCATGCGGCAGGTTGAAATCCTCGGCCCCGAAGGTGCCGTAGACCACCAGGTCGCGGTTGGCCTCGCCGGCGAACACGTCGCCCCGCCACGGCCCGGCCCCTTGCAGGATGATGCCGCGAAAGCCCTCGCGCAGGCCGGGATAGGCGCTGCAGGCGCGTGCGGCGCCCGACAACCCGGTGCAGAACAGCATGCCCGGCTGGACGCGCACGCGGCGCACCAGGTCGTCGTGGGCGGCAAGGAAGTTCGGCATCCACAGCTGCGACTGGTTGCGCGATTCGATCAGCATCGCCACCAGCCAGCGCTCGGCGCGCAGCCTCTGCTCGAACGCGCCCATTGTCGCATCGCCGATCGGCGAGGCCATGAACATCGCCGGGTAGGCGCGCTCGGGGTGATCGTGATAATCGCGCGGCAGGTACAGGCGATAGTGAAGCACGACCGTCCGCGTCTCCGCGTTCGGGCCGACTTCGAAGGAGAACGGGACCGCAAGCGTGGTCACTTGGTCCGCAGCTAGCGCAAGATCGGGCGGGCTCGGTACGTCGGCTGCCACCGCCGCGCCGCCGGGTTCCAGCGCCAGCGTCACTGCTGCCGCGATCAGTCCGGCCGGCCGCATCACGCGTTCACGGTCCGCTCGACCAGCCAGAACAGGCCGAGCGCTCCGATCGTCAGCGACGCCGCATGCACCACGACCGCGCGCCGCGCCTCGGGGCCGCGAATCCGGTCGATGGCCAGCAGCACCGG
>DASWHU010000299.1:0-5825 GCA_036398035.1 Alphaproteobacteria bacterium
GGCAGCGCAGTCAACCTGGTGGTGTCGAGCGGCCCGGCGCCGGGCACGATGCATGTCGGCGATTTGGACGGCACGGGCTCGGCCGCGGTTTGGTGGTGGTGGACTGCCCAGGCGACCATCACCGTCCACGACGGCAACCACGCCCCGGTCGCAGGCGTGCTGGTGAGCGGCACCGGCAGTGCCGGCGGCGCCAGTGCATCGGCCTCGTGCACGACCAATTCGGCGGGGCAATGCACGGTCAGCTCGACGGTCTGGATCTGGGTGGCGAGCGCGAGCTTCACGGTCAACGGGCTGTCGGGCGGCGGCCTGACCTACGAGTCGACCGCCAATCACGACCCTGACGGCAGCAGCAACGGCACCACGGTCTCCGTCAACCGGCTTTGACGGCGTCGCTCGCTTAAGGATGTCGCCATCCTCGCCGATGGCGCTAGACTGCGCCGAGTAGGTTAGCTGGGAGAGGCACGATGTCGCTTTACGCAGCGCTCGCCAAGCGCGCCCGGGACGGCCGCCCGGTCCGCGTCGGGCTGATCGGCGCCGGCAAGTTCGGCAGCATGTTCCTGGCGCAGGTGCCGACCATGACCGGCGTTCATGTGCTCGCGATCGCCGATCTGTCGGTCGAGCGCGCGCGGGCGGCGCTGAACCGGGTCGGCTGGGACGCGGCGCGCGCCGCCGCCGCCGGTATCGACCGGGCGCTGCGCGACGGCACCACATGGGTCTGCGACGACCCGATGGCGGTGATCGCGGCGGCGCCGGTCGAGGTGGTGATCGACGCCACCGGCGATCCGCTGGCCGGGGTGCGCCACGCGCTCGCCGCCATCGACCACGGCAAGCACGTGGTCATGGTCAACGTCGAGGCCGACGCGTTGGTCGGCCCAGCCTTGGCGCGCCGCGCCGCCGAGGCCGGGGTGGTCTACTCGCTCGCCTATGGCGACCAGCCGGCGCTGATCTGCGAGCTGGTCGACTGGGCGCGCGCCTGCGGCTTCGCGGTCGCCGCCGCCGGCAAGGGCACCAAGTACCTGCCGGCCTTCCACGCCTCCACGCCGGAGACGGTGTGGGCGAATTTCGGCATCGACCCGGACGAGGCCGCGCGCGACCGGCTGAACGCGCAGATGTTCAACTCGTTCATCGACGGCACCAAGTCGGCGATCGAGATGTGCGCGGTGGCCAACGCCACCGGGCTGACCCCGGCGCCGGGCGGGCTCACCTTCCCGCCTTGCGGCACCGAGGAGCTGGCGACGGTGCTGCGCCCGTCCAGCCACGGCGGCAGCCTGCATCACGCCGGCCAGGTCGAGGTGGTGTCCTCGCTGCAGCGCGACGGCAGTCGTGTTGAGCGCGACCTGCGCCACGGCGTCTACGTCGTCATCGAGGCACCCAACGACTACACCGCCCGCTGCCTGCGCCAATACGGCCTGGCGATCGACCCCTCCGGGCGTTTCGCCGCGATGTACAAGCCCTACCACCTGATCGGTCTCGAGCTCGCGGTGTCGGTGGCGAGCGCGGCATTGCGCGGCGAGCCGACCGGCGCGCCGGCCGCGTTCCGCGCCGACGCGGTCGCGGTCGCCAAGCGCGCACTGGCGCCGGGCGAGGTGCTCGACGGCGAGGGTGGCTACAGCGTGTGGGGGCGGCTGTCGCCCGCCGCCGACAGCATCGCCGCCGGCGCGCTGCCGATCGGGCTCGCCCACGGCGCGCGCATCGAGCGGGCGGTGGCGAAAGGCGCGGTGGTGACGCTGAAGGACGTGACGCTTGCCGGCGCGGACCAGGCGCTCGCGCTCAGGCGCGAGCTTGCGCCCGCGCACCCGGCGCGGGCGGCATAGGCGCGGCCGCGGGGCGGGCCGCCTAGTTAGAGACGCTGCTGACGGCGCTGGCGATGCTGTCGTAGGTGGTCGTCATCTCGGTGCCGACCATCGTGACGCTGCCGACGATGACCAGCGCGATGAGCGCACAGATCAAGCCGTACTCGATCGCGGTGGCGCCGTCGCGCGATTCGCCAATGCGTCTTAATATTCTAAAAAAATTGTTTCGTATCACGGCCTTGCCGCCATTCATTAAGAATCGCTCCAGAGTCGATATAGGGCGCGGGAAAGCCCTAGCAATGGTTTCGCAGGCGGATTGAAACCGGGCGAGGCCGCGGCCGTGAGCGGGGCCGGGCGGGGGGCGGTCAGCGCTGCTGGCGCCGCCAGCGGGTGATCGAGTCGAGCACGAACGACGGGTCCACGGTCTCCTTGGACCAGGCCTCGGCAAACGGCGCGTCGCCGCTGCGCGGCAGGTGCTCGGGCGGCAGGGTATCGAACCGCAACCGCATCGGCACGCTCACGCCCTCTCCGACCACCACCGCCTCCTGGCGGCGGAGCGCCGGCAGCGCGGCAAGCAGGCCGAGGCCGTTCTCGGGCATCGCGGCCTCGACGAACCTCTGGTCCTTGTGATTGTTCATGCGCAGCGCGAACAGCGTCCCGCACTGCGACACGACGGTCGAGGACAGCTCGGACGGCCGCTGGGTCACCAGGCACAGCGAGACGCCGTACTTCCGCCCCTCCTTGGCGATCCGCGACAGCGCCCGCTTGGTCGACAGGAAGCTCTCGCCGAGGTCCTGCTCGGGGATGTAGCGGTGCGCCTCCTCGCACACCAGCATGATCGGCGGCCGGCGGTCGCGCTCCGCCCACAGGGCGAAATCGAACACCATGCGCGCGACCACCGAGACTACGACGTCGACGATCTCGGACGGGACCCCTGACAGGTCGACGATGGTCAGCGGCTTGCCCCGGACCGGGATCCGCAGCATCCGCGACATCACCGCCGGCATGGTGTCGCGCACCAGCAGGCCCGAGAACATGAACGCGTAGCGCTTGTCCGAGTTGATCTGCTCGAGCCGGGCCAGCAGGCGCAGGTAGGGCGCCGAGGTGTCGGGCTTGTCGAGCTTGCCCATGCTCTGGTCGATGATCCGGATCAGCTCGGTCAGCCGATACGGCACCGGGGTGTCGACGGTCAGCGCATGGGCGTCCGCGTCGCGGCCGGCGAAGCGGCGCTTGGCCTCGACGATGGCGTCCCTGAGGTTGGCAAGCTGGGCCTCGCGATCGGCCGGATCGCCGCCGCGGACCAGCACCGCCGCCATCTCGTCCATGTTCAAGAGCCAGCACGGCAGCGACAGGTTCTCGGGCTGGATCACCTCAGCGAGGTCGAGAAAGGCGTTGCGGTACTCGTTGTGCGGGTCGAGCAGGATCACGTGGCCGGCCGGGTGGCCGCTCAGGATCTTGCGCAGGATCAGGGCGACCGCGCTCGACTTGCCCGAGCCGGTGGTCCCCAGCACGGCGATGTGCTTGGCCAGCAGGTCGTCGATCATCAGATAGGCGGGCGTCGTCTTGTCCTGGTGGACGGTGCCGATCCGCACGTTGCTGGCCGAAGGCTGGGCGTAGACGAGCGCCACGTCCGAGGTGTCCGTGGCCATGAGCGGCACGCCGAGCGTCGGCATGATCGACACGCCGCGCTCGAAGCTCGGCCCGCCGTTGGCCTTGGGCCCGCGCAGGATCTCGCCCATCAGGTCGATGTCGGCGATGTTGCGCTCGACCGGGCCGGCCGGTCCCGGCTCGACGTCGGTAGCGAGCTTGGTCACGATGCCGTAGATGGTCGAGGCCGGGGTGCGCATCTTGACCAGCGACCCGATGCGCACGGCCGAATCGCCGTCGATGGCGGCGTCGGCGGCTTCGGCCGCGGCGTCGCCGAACTGGGCATGGAACTTGGACAGCGCCGCGGTCACCTGCGCGCCGCCGACCGAGATCACATGCCCGATCGCGACCGATCCTGCTGCCATGCCATGAATCCCGGCTGATGCCCGTCCAACAACTTGCGATCTTATCAAAATACGTCCGACGCAACCGCATTTCGAGTGCCGTGCGTACCTTCCGGCGACAAATCCCCTTGAAAGCGCCGGGCCGGGCTTCTACCTATGCGCCGGGTTTTGCCTGGTAAAAGTCGCGCCCAATCAGAGGGATGGCCCTCCGAGACCGGCCGGGAGGGGGAGAGCGGGTGTCGGCATTGATCGAGATCGACAGCGTTTCCAAGCGTTTCGGCGCGCTGACCGCGGTCGACGGGGTGTCGTTCAAGGTCGCGCGCGGCGAGCTGTTGGGCTTCCTCGGCCCCAACGGCGCCGGCAAGACCACCACCATGCGCATGATCACCGGCTTCCTCGAGCCCGACGGCGGCAACATCCGGGTCAGCGGCCACGACGTCGTCGCGGACCAGGTCGCGGCCAAGGCGCTGATCGGCTACCTGCCCGAGGGCGCGCCGCTGTACGGCGACATGACCCCGAGCGGGCTGTTGCGCTTCGTTACCGCCGCGCGCGGGCTGCCGGCCAAGCGCGCCGCCGAGCGCATCGACTGGGCGGTCGCGCGGCTGGGGCTCGGCTCGGTGCTGGCGCAGTCGATCGACACCCTGTCGAAAGGCTTCAAGCGGCGGCTCGGGCTGGCCCAGGCGCTGGTCCACGACCCCGAGGTGCTGATCCTCGACGAGCCGACCGACGGCCTCGACCCCAACCAGAAGCACGAGGTGCGCCGCCTGATCCGCGAGATGGCACCGGACAAGGCGATCATCATCTCGACCCATCTCCTGGACGAGGTCGACGCGGTGTGCAGCCGCGCCCTGATCATCAACCGCGGCCGCATCGTCGCCGACGGCACCCCGGTCGAGCTGGCCGCGCGGTCGAGCTACCACAACGCGGTCACGGTCACGGTCCAGGGCGTCGCCGCGGGCGACGTCGAGCGCTCGCTGCGGGCGATCGCGGGCGTCGCCAAGGTCTCGGTCGCAACCGTCGACGGCGGGGTGCGCTGCACGCTGTTCCCCGCCGGCGCGCGCACGATCGTCGCCGACGTCAGCCGGCAGCTGCAGGCGGTCGGCTGGCAGATCGACCAGTTCGGGGTCGAGACCGGACGGCTGGAGGAGGTGTTCCGGACCGTCACCACCGGCGCCCAGGGGGCCGCCAAGGGCGCGAAAGCGGCGGCCCGATGAGCGCCGTCTGGGCGATCTTCAAGCGCGAGCTGGCGGGCTACTTCGCCACCCCGGTGGCCTATGTGTTCATCGTCATCTTCCTGTTCCTGACCGGCATCTTCACGTTCTACCTGGGCGACTTCTACGAGCGCGGGCAGGCCGACCTGCAGCCGTTCTTCGCCTGGCACCCGTGGCTGTACCTGTTCCTGGTGCCGGCGCTCGGCATGCGCCTGTGGGCGGAGGAACGGCGCACCGGCACCATCGAGCTGATGATGACCCTGCCGGTGTCGGTGACCGCGGCGGTGCTCGGCAAGTTCCTCGCCGCCTGGGCGTTCACCGCAATTTCGCTGGCGCTCACCTTCCCGGTCTGGATCACCGTCAACTATCTGGGCCAGCCCGACAACGGCGTGATCGTCGCCGGCTATCTGGCGAGCCTGCTCATGGCCGGCGGGTTCCTGGCGATCTCGGCGTGCATCTCGGCGCTGACCAAGAACCAGGTGATCGCGTTCGTGGTCGCGGTGGTGGCGTGCTTCCTGTTCACGGTCAGCGGCCTGCCGCTGGTGCTCGACGCGTTCAGCGCGTGGGCGCCGCAGGCGCTGGTCCAGACCATCGCCTCGTTCAGCTTCCTGACCAACTTCGCCGACATGATGCGGGGCGTGATCGACCTCAGGCACATCGTCTATTTCGGGTCGCTGATCGCGGTCTGGCTGTTCGCCAACGTGGTCGCGGTCGAGCACATCAAGGCGGCCTAGAGCGCGATGATATTAAGTCGGATCCCTGAGCCTGTTTTGGTCGTCACCCCGGACTCCGCGAAGCGGATATCCGGGGTCCATACGCCTTTGCCACGC
>DASWHU010000300.1:0-2957 GCA_036398035.1 Alphaproteobacteria bacterium
GTGGAGAGCTGGACCTGGGCGTTCTCGGACTATACCGGCGCCAGCGGCCGCGCCTGGGGCTACGGGACGACCACCTTCGACAACGGCGACAAGTGGTTCACGGCATTTTCCGGCACCGCGCAAGCGCAGCCGACGACGGACGGCGAGAGCCGGCGTACCTTCACCGGCACCGGCACGATCACCGGCGGCACCGGCGTCTACAAGGGCGTCAGGGGCACCATACGCCTGGATAGCCGCTTCGACCCCGCGACCGGCTACAACCTCGCCGAGACCGCAGTCGAGTACTGGATCGAGCAATAGCCGGGCCGAGGCGACGGTTCACTTGCACCATCGCACGCTGTCCTGCGGCACCGTTAAGGTCTTGAAATCGTTGGTCGGAGTGAGTGGATTCGAACCACCGGCCCCCGCCTCCCGAAGGCGGTGCTCTACCAGGCTGAGCTACACTCCGACCGGGCCCGGACCGGCGCCTATATAGCGGCTGGCCGGCTCCGGGGCAAGACGGCGGCGGATCAGTAGGCGCGCTCGATCGCGAAGTCGATCGTCTCGACCAGGGCATCGCGGTAGTCGCCGGCGGCGAACCCCCCGAGCGCGCTCCGCGCCCGCTCGCCATAGGCACGCGCGCGCGCGACCGTGTCGGCGATCGCCTCGCTGCGGTTAAGCAGATCGATAGCGTGCGAAAGGTCGCCCTCGCGCTGGCGCCCCTGTTCGATCGTCCGCCGCCAGAACTCCCGGTCGTCTGCCGTGCCGCGGGCGTAGGCGAGCAGCACCGGCAGGGTGACCTTGCCCTCGCGGAAGTCGTCGCCGATGCTCTTGCCGAGAGTGACCTGGGCGGCGCCGTAATCGAGGCCGTCGTCGATCAGCTGGAAACTGATGCCGAGATTGAGGCCGTACTCGAACAGCGCCTGGCGCTCCGCGGCGGGCCGGTCGGCGACCACCGCGCCGATCTCGGCGGCGGCGGCGAACAGGCGCGCGGTCTTGGCGGTGATCACCTCCAGATAGACCGACTGCGTGGTGCTGGTGTCGTTCGAGGTCATCATCTGCGTCACCTCGCCCTCGGCGATCACCGCGCTCGCTCTCGCCAGGATCGAGAGCACCTCGAGCGCGCCGTCCTCGACCATCATCTCGAACGCCCGGCTGAGCAGGAAATCGCCGACCAGCACGCTCGCCTGGTTGCCCCACACCGCGTTCGCGGTCGCCGAGCCGCGGCGCAGCGCGCTGGCGTCGACCACGTCGTCGTGGAGGAGCGTCGCGGTGTGGATGAACTCGATGCAGGCGGCAAGCGGGATGTGGCGCTCGCCCCCATAGCCGCACATGCGGGCGGCCAGCAAGGTCACCAGCGGGCGCAACCGCTTGCCGCCCGAGGCGGTCAGATGGCCGGCCAGCTGCGGGATCAGCGCCACCGGGCTGTGCATCCGCTCGACGATCACCCGGTTGACGGCGGCAAGGTCGTCCCCGACCAGCGCATGCAGCCGGCGCAAGGCGTCGCGGTTCGGCTCAACGCCTGCGCTCTCGAGTCCGACGGCTAGCGCCACTTCACCGATCCCCTTGCAGGCCCGGCTCGGCGTCAACCCGCCGATCCCGGCCGATGACCTTGACGCCTGCCGCGGCGCGGCGGAGCATAGAAGCGGCCTCGGCCCGCGGTCAAGCGCATGGCCGGGCCGCCCGGCCGCGCAAGTGCGAGCCTATTATGTAAGTGGCGATGCCCGGTGAGGGAACTACTCCGTACCAACGATCTGGTCAAAATCTCGTGGGTCCGCTCGGTGCTCGCCGACGCGGGCATCGAGGCGGTGGTGCTCGATGCCCATGCGAGCGTGGTCGAGGGCTCGGTCCTTGCCATCCAGCGCCGGATCATGGTCCTCGATGACGACCTCGCCGAAGCGCGCCGCGTCCTCGACGATGTTGGCGAGAGCTATCCGCGCGACTGATGGCGCCGGCGACGCCGGCATCGGCGAGGACCGCCTGCTCGGCGGGCGTGTGCGCCTGCGCCAGCCCCGGCGCGGCTATCGGGCGGCGATCGATCCGGTGCTCCTCGCCGCCGCGGTTCCGGCCGCCCCCGGCGAGCTGGTGGCCGACCTCGGCACCGGCGCCGGCGCGGCGGCGCTGTGCCTGCTCGCGCGCTGTCCCGGGTGCCGGGTCACCGGCTTCGAGCTGCAGCCGGGCCTGGCCGCGCTTGCCGCCGACAACGCCCGCCTCAACGGCCTCGAGGACCGGTTCTCGGTGGTGGCCGGCGACATCGCCCGCGCAGCGCAGGATTGGCGCGGCCGGTTCGACCGGGTGATGGCGAACCCGCCCTATCTGCCCGCCGCGCGCGCCGACATGTCCGCCGGCGACGATCCGGCGACCGTCGAGGGCGGGGCGGGGCTCGGCGACTGGGTCCGGGCGGCGCTGGCGCTGGTGCGCCCGAAGGGGACGGTGGCGTTGATCCACCGTGCCGACCGCCTGGACGAGCTGCTGGCGCATCTCGCCGCCGGCGCCGGCGGCATCGTCGTGATGCCGCTGTGGCCGAAGCCGGGGCTCGCCGCCAAGCGGGTGGTGGTGTGCGCCCGGCGCGGCGTGCGCGCGCCGCTCACGCTTGGCCCCGGGCTGGTGTTGCACGATGCCCGGGGGTGCTATACCGGAGCGGCCGAGCAGGTGCTGCGCGCGGCACAGGGGCTGTTCGAGGCGCAATCGCACGGCGGCGTTTGACGGCGGGCCGGATGCGGACTTGAGCCCGGCCAGGAAGCGGGACTACGCCGATGGACCTCGGTTTTCTGCCCTTCGCGACGCGCGCGCCGGTGGTGGCGGTGATGCGGCTCGCCGGGGTCGTCTCGCCCGCGCCGCAGCCGTTTCGCGGGGCGCTGAACCTGGCTGGCATGGCGGGGCTGATCGAGCGCGCCTGCACCTTGCGCGGGGTGCGCGCGCTGGCGCTGCAGGTCAACTCGCCGGGCGGCTCGGCGGTCCAGTCGACCCTGATCGCC
>DASWHU010000301.1:0-1608 GCA_036398035.1 Alphaproteobacteria bacterium
GCTCGCCGTCGGGCGGGCGGTGGCCGAGCGGCACGTAGCACGCGCGCCCCGGCTCGATCGACAGCGACACGCCGACGAGCTTCGCGCGCATGGCATCGAGCGAGGTGGTCTCGGTGTCGACCGCGACCCGGCCGGCCTCGACGGCGGCGTCGGCCCAGCGCTGAAGCTCGTCCACGCTCTGCACCAGCTCGTAGGCGATGTCCTTGGCCTTGGGCTGCGGCGCCCGTCCCGGCGCCGGCCCCGCCTCGGCCTGCCAGCCGAGGTCGGCCTGGATGCGCGCGAGCAGCGCCTTGAACTCCTGCGCCTTGAGGAACGCGGTCAGCGCCTCGGGCTCGGGGTCGAGCGGGCCGAAGCTCGCCACCGGCTCCGGCACCGGCGCGTCGTCGCGCAAGGTCACCAGCTCGCGGCTGGTGCGCGCGAGCTCGGCGTTATCAAGCAAGGTCTGGCGGCGCTTGGGCTGGGTGATCTCGCCGGCGCGCGCGAGCAGCGTGTCGAGGTCGCCGAACGCCTCGATCAGCTGCGCCGCGGTCTTGACCCCGATGCCGGGCACGCCGGGCACGTTGTCGGTCGAGTCCCCGGCCAGCGCCTGGACGTCGATCACTTTGTCGGGGCCGACCCCGAAGCGCTCGCGCACCTCGTCCGCGCCGATCTCGCGCATCTTGATCGGGTCGAGCATGACCACGCCGTCGCCGACCAGCTGCATCAGGTCCTTGTCGGAGGAGACGATGGTCACCCGGTCGCCGCGGGCGCGCGCGTCGCGCACATAGGTCGCGATCAGGTCGTCGGCCTCGAACCCCGCGACCTCGATCGCCGGCAGGCCGAAGGCGCGGGTCGCCTCGCGCACCAGCGGGAACTGCGGCACCAGCTCCGCGGGCGGCTCGGGCCGGTTGGCCTTGTAGTCGGGGTAGATGTCGTTGCGGAAGGTGACGCGCGCGGTGTCGAACAGCACCGCGATGGCGTCGCACCGGTAGTCGCGCGCGAGCTTGTAGAGCATGTTGCAGAAGCCGAGCACGGCATTGACCGGGGTGCCGTCGGCGCGGGTGAGCGGCGGCAGCGCGTGGAACGCGCGGAAGATGAAACCCGAGCCGTCGACCAGGCACAAGGTGCGCGCCGGCTTGCCGTCCTTGGTCTCGTCCGTCGCCGCCTTGGCCGCCACCGCCGCGAGCTCCCAGTCCATCCCCGAGCTTGACCCGGGGACCACCGGCGACCATGCCCGAGGACGCGCCGCAAGTCGAGTTGCGCTTGACCCGCGCGCCGCTCTGGCCGATCCAGCCTTCGTAGCCGAAGCGCCTGCGTCGGCGGAGTAGGCTTGCCGCCGCTCAGGCCAAGGGGTGGGCGCGCGCATGAACGAGACCGGACTCGAGGCGCAAGGTGCGGCGGGACCGCGGCTGATCGCCGGCCGGTTGCCGGTGGTCCCCGGGTCAGGCCCCGGGGTGGCCTGGCGGCTGGCCGCGTTCTACGGCACCGCCTTCCTGCTGATCGGCCTGTACATGCCGTTCTGGCCGGTGTGGCTGCAAAGCCGGGGGCTCGATGCCGGCGAGATCGGCGTGGTGCTGGCGCTGACCACCTGGACCAAGGTGGTGGCGAGCCCGCTGTTCGCCGGCCTCG
>DASWHU010000302.1:0-10914 GCA_036398035.1 Alphaproteobacteria bacterium
GCTACGGCGGCGACGTCACCCGCAAGCGCAAGCTGCTGGAGAAGCAGAAGCGCGGCAAGAAGCGGATGCGCCAGGTCGGCAACGTCGAGATCCCGCAGGAAGCGTTCCTCGCCGCGCTCAAGCTGGAGACATAGCGTCCATTCATCGCGACCCCGGGCTTGACCCCAGGGCGATTGCATATGGCGAAGGTCCCGGGCGGTGAGCCGCCCTTAGGCACGCGGCCCGTCCTCCGCAGCAGCGGCAGGGCCGCTGCCGCTGCGGAGGGTGGAAGGCGCGGAGCACGCGGAGAAGGCGGAAAGGAAAACCACAGAGTGCAATGAGGCCACAGAAGTAGGTTTTCTCTGTGTCCTCTGTGTCCTCTGTGGTTGATCCCGACCACGCCCCTTCCGTGTCCTCCGCGCCTCCGCGTGAGGAAAATGACAGCCGGCTATCCGACACTGCCCGAACAAGCAATCGACGCACATGCGATCGCCATGGCCCGCGGGGGAGGGCTTTTGGTCTTGAACGTCCCCCGCTTGCGGGCTATCGGATTCACACAATCCACCGCCTGGGATGGCGATGAAGAGCTGTTGAAATTGAAAGAAAATGTTCCCACGCCGCCATTGCGAGGAGACCGGCGAATGCCGGGCGACGAAGCAATCCAGCCCGTCGTCGGCCGCGCACGCCGGCCTGGATTGCCGCGCGCCCTCCCGCCTTCGCGAAGCCCGCTTCGGCGGGCGAAGCAAGGTCGGGCGCTCGCAACGACGGTCGAAATAGACGTGTGAATACCATAGCGCTTGCGGGGGGAGGTAGGTGGGGGTGCCTCGGCGCATTATTCCGGGATCTCGGGCACGTCGATCCAACGCCGCTCGGCGGAGCTGCGGTAAGCGAGCTCGGCGAGCTGGACGCCCTTCGCGCCCGCGCGCAGGTCGTGGGGAAACGGCGCACCCTCGACCACATGGCGCACGAACAGTTGCCACTGCACCTTGAACGCGCTCTCGAACGCCTGGTTGTCGGGCACCGGGCGCCAGTCGGCGAAGAAGTGCGGGCGGTTGGCCGGGTCTGGGTTGAACACCGGTGCCGGCGTCGCGGCGCGCGGCTGGATCAGGCAGTCGTACAGGCCGACCACCGCGCTGCCGTGGGTGCCGTCGACTTGGAACACCGACAGGTCATCGCGGCGGATGCGGGTGCACCACGAGTTCGACACCTGGACCACCACCCCGCCGGCGAGCAGGAGGGTCGCGAACGCGGCGTCGTCGGCGGTGGCACGATAGCGCCGGCCCTGCTCGTCCCGGCGCTCGGCAATCTGGTTGAGCGCGAGGCAGCTCACGCTCTCGACCGCGCCGAACAGCGTCTCCAGCACGTAGCGCCAATGCGGCATCAGGTCGAGCACGATGCCGCCGCCGTCCTCCTTGCGGTAGTTCCACGACGGCCGCTGGCCGCGCTGCCAGTCGCCCTCGAAGATCCAGTAGCCGAAGTCGATGCGGATCGCGAGCACGCGGCCGAAGAAGCCCGACTCGATCAGCCGCCTGAGCTTGAGGAACCCCGGCAGCCACAGGTAGTTCTGGACCACGCCGTGCCGCACGCCTGCGTCGCGCGCGGCACGGTAGAGCGCCACCGCCTCCTCGGCGTTGGTCGCGGTCGGCTTCTCGACGTAGACGTGCTTGCCGGCGGCGAGCGCCTTGCGGACGTTGGCGACCCGCCGGTCGGTCGTGGTGGCGTCGAAGAACACAGTGTCCGCCGGGTCGCCCAGCGCGGCGTCGAGGTCGGTGGTCCAGCGTGCGATGTCGAACCGGCGCGCGACTGCGGCGAGCTTGTCCTCGTCGCGCCCGACCAGCACCGGGTCGAGCTCGATGCGCGAACCGTCCGCGAGCCCGACCCCGCCCTCGGCGATGATCGGGCCGATCGCCCAACGCAGGTGCTGATTGACCCCGATGCGCCCGGTGATGCCGTTGAGAATCACGCCGAGCCGTTGTGCGGCCATCGCCCGCGCCTCCTCAGCCTGCCGCCACCGCGGCCCTGCGCCCGGTCTGCGCCGACTCGAGCAGGGCGTCGATCAAGCGGTGCACCTTGAGCGCCTCGGCGCCCGAGACCGCCGGCGCGCGCCCGTCATCGAGCGCGTCGAGGAAGTCGACCAGCACCGCCCGGTGGGCGTCGTGCGGGAAGTCCATCGGGTCGGCGCCGCCGCCGGTTCCCTGGCCGTCGCCGAAGCTCTCGGTGCGGCCATTGCGGTGGCTGACCTCGAGGGTTGCGCCGTCGAGGATCGCGCTGGCGCGCGTGCCGAACAGCTCGATCCGCTCGGCGAAGCCGGGATAGGCGGCGGTGGTCGCGCGCAGCGCGCCCGGGGCGCCGTTGGCGAGCACGATGCCGGCGGCGACGAAGTCCTCGCACTCCATCCGGTGGGCGTGCGTCGTCGCCGCCACCGCGGCGACCTCGCGCACCCCGCCGACCAGGCTCTGGAACAAATCGAGGGTGTGGATCGCCTGGGTGATCAGCACCCCGCCGCCGTCGCGCGCGCGGGTGCCGCGCCCGGGTTGGTCATAGTAGGACTGCGGCCGCCACCACGGCACCACGACGCCGGCGCAGGCGATGTCGCCAAGGCTGCCGTCATCGACCAGCGCCCGCAGCCTCCGGCTGGGATCGCGAAACCGGAACTGCAGCACCACGCCGAGAGTGATCCCCGCGCCGGCCGCGGCCTCGACCACGGCCGTGCTGCGCGCGGTGTCGATCTCGACCGGCTTCTCGAGCAGCACGTGCTTGCCCGCGCCCGCGGCGCGGCGCACCAGGTCGAGATGGGTGCTCGGCGGGGTGACCAGGATTACCGCGTCGACCCGCGGGTCGGTGATCGCCGCCTCGACGTCGGTGGTGGTCGGGAATTGGAAGCGTTCGGCGAACGCGCGGCAGCGCTCCGCCGTGCGGCTCGCCGCCCACACCACCTCCACGCGCCCGGCGAGGTCGCACAGGCTCTTGGCATGCGGCGCGACCCCCATGCCGAGCCCGATGATGGCGAGCCTGCGAGTCATCCCCCTCCCCGGTGGCCGGCGGCCGGCCTTGATGCGGGCCAATCATCGGCCGGCCGGTTGCGCGGCGCAAGGCGCGGCGGCGATAATGGGCGGCGAGTGCCGCGCGCGCACCCGAAGGTGGCGTGCGCGACGGCCTCGATTGGGGGGGCAGCCAGATGCCCGTTGGGGACAGTCGCCGCGGCGCGGGCGGCTCGCTGCCGCGCCGGGCGCGCAATCCTGAGGCAACCCGCCGGCGCATCCTCAGGGCGGCGACGGGCGAGTTCGCGCGCTTAGGGCTGAGCGGCGCCCGCGTCGACCGCATCGCCGAGCGGGCGCGGGTCAACAAGCGCATGATCTACCACTACTTCGGCTCCAAGGACGAGCTGTTCCTGGCGGTGCTCGAAGGGGCCTACGCCAACATCCGCAACGCCGAGCGGCGCCTCGACCTCGAGCATCTGGCGCCCGAAGAGGCGATCCGCACCCTGGTCACCTTCACCTGGAACTACTACCTCGACAACCCGGGCTTCCTGCGCCTGGTCAACAGCGAGAACCTGCACAAGGCCCGCCATCTCAAGCGGTCGAAGGTGATCAAGGACATGCACTCGCCGTTCGTCGAGATGGTCGCCGACATCCTGCGCCGGGGCGCGCGCCACGGCATCTTCCGCAAGGGCGTCGATCCGGTCCAGCTCAACATGACCATCGCCGCGCTCGGCTACTACTACCTGACCAACCGCTACACCTCGTCGATCATCTTCGACCGCGACCTGATGGCGCCGGCGGCGCTCGACGCCCGCCTTGCCTTCATCATCGACAACGTGCTCGGCTATCTGCGCCCGTGAGCGCACCGCGGTCGCGCACGCCGCAGGTTTCGACCGGATCCCGATCGGTTGGCGGCGCCGATCGGAAGGTCACGTGTCGCGCTTGTTGAGCAGGTCCGAACAGGCGTTGACGACGCGGGGATCGGCCTGCGCCTCGCCCACCAGGGCGACGGCAAAGGCCTTGGCCAGGTCATCGCGCGCCACGCGGGCCTGGTAGCCGGACAGGTCCGTGACATCGCCCGATTCCTGGCGGTGGGCTTGAGCCAGCGAGGCGCAGATCGACGCCTGCCCGTCGATCCAGGCGGTGCGTACCTGGACGGTCCTCGCGCCGCTGGTGACCACCCAGCCGGCGCTGAAGGCAACGATGGTCAAGACGATGGCGCCGGTTGCGACGCCCCACGAGAACGGCTTGATTATTTCCGACTTCTTCATGACGAACTCCTTGTACGTGACTGATGTGGACTGCACGAACTGCTTTGGACTCATGCGGTTCCAGCCGGCCGTCGAGCCAACCGGAGCGCGCGGCGCGGATCAACCGCCCGGCCGAAGCCGGTCCAAACCCTCGTCAGTGGACGGCGTAGGCCATGCTTGCGATTGCGATCAGGCTGACGACGGCCGCGAGCAGGGTCCACTGGTAGATCGTCAGGCTCGGCGAAATGTTCATGATCACTCCCTTGTTCAGGTCGGGCACGCCGCGGCCCATCGTCATCGGCCGCAGCATTGAGCCGGGACCTGCGATGTGCGCACCGACGCGTCGCGTTGTGGCCGCGGCTTGCGAGTTGATCTCGACCCGCGCCGCCGGCCGTGGCTCCGACGAAATGGGAAGGGTGAGATCCTGCTTGGCCGCTGTCGGCCGGCCGGATCGCCGCGCTAAGTACCATACCGCCTGATCGCGATTGCAGCAAGCAAAAGTTGCTCGGGATTTCGCGGAGTTCGGAAATCATTAGGTGAAACCCAACATTATCAGCGAGTTAATATTTATCTCTTCTGTCGTTTTATTTTAGTCGGCTGGCATGGGAGTTGCCGGCCCGACCGGACCCGTCTTGCGCCGCCTGCCAGGCGCAGGGCCGCAGGGCGCGGCCGGAGCGGCGACACGAGCATGGCGAACCGCGAGTGGCTCGGGCCAGGCGGTGCTTCGATGTATTCGGTTGACTTTCCGGCCGCCGTACCCACGTATCCGGTAGTCGTATCGACGACAGCTGGTGTTCTGGCCGCGTGAACGAGGCCGCTTCGGCGGCCAATCGTCCTGCCGCGATAACTGGCATAATCTTCCTCGACCGTCCGGATCACGCGGGCCGGTCCAAGGGGCCGCACGACAGCGCGTCGCCGCAGGTGACCCGCGTCGATGCGGACGACGTGTAAAGACATCATCATTGACCCAATTCTCCGACCTCGGCCTCGCGCGGCCGATCCTCGACGCGCTGTCGGCCGAGCGATACACCCGGCCAACTCCCATTCAAACCCAGGCCATTCCGCACGTGCTTGCGGGACGTGACCTGTTCGGCATCGCCGCGACCGGCACCGGCAAGACGGCGGCGTTCGCCCTGCCGATCCTCGATCGCCTGGCGGCCACGCGCCGGACCGGATCGAGGCCGCGCGGCTCCTGCCGCGTGCTCGTGCTCAGTCCGACGCGCGAGCTCGCCGCGCAGATCGCCGAGCGCTTTCGCGCCTACGGGCGCAAGCTCGGGGTTCGCGTCGCGGTCGTCGTCGGCGGCTTGCCCTTCAAGCCGCAGGCCAGCGCGCTGGCGGGCGGCGTGGACGTGCTCGTCGCGACGCCCGGGCGTTTGCTCGATCACCTGGGCCAGGGCACGGCGCGGCTCGACCTGACCGAGGTCCTGGTCCTGGACGAGGCCGACCACATGCTCGACCTGGGCTTCATCCCGGCGGTCCGCGAGCTGATCGGGCTGCTTCCGCCAAGACGGCAGAGCCTGTTGTTCTCGGCCACCATGCCGGCCCCGATCAAGGCGCTCGCCGCCGACTTCCTGCGCGATCCCGAAACCGTATCGGTGTCGCCACCTGACACGCCCGCAGAGCGCATCGACCAGAGCCTGATCCACGTCGGCCAGGGCCGGAAAGGCGATCTGCTTGCCGAGATTCTTCGCGCCCACGACCGCGGCCGGGTGCTCGTGTTCACCCGCACCAAGCGCGGCGCCGACCGGGTCGTGCGCGGCCTGGCCGCGTCACGGCTTGCCGCCGCGGCGATCCACGGCAACAAGAACCAGAACCAGCGGACGCTTGCGCTGGCCGGCTTCCGTGCCGGCCATACCCCGATACTGGTCGCCACCGACATCGCGGCGCGCGGCATCGACGTTCACGACATCGCGCTGGTGGTGAACTTCGATCTGCCGAACGTGCCGGAAACCTACATCCACCGCATCGGGCGCACGGCCCGCGCCGGCGCCGCCGGTGTCGCCGTCTCGTTCTGCGGGCCGGACGAAGTCCCGCAGCTCCGTGCCATCGAGGCGCTGATCCGCGCGCGCATTCCCGCCCGATCGGACGCGCGCTCGAGCGCGACGAAGCCGGCGGGGCCCACTACGCCGCACCGGGACCGGGCGACCCCTGCGGGGGCCGCCGGCGGGACCATGGCTGACCTGCCGTTCATGCGCACGACCAAGGACCGGAGCCGCGGGTCGCGTCGCCGTCGCCGCGATCGCCCGGCAAGGTCGCGACCCGAAACGCAGGCTATGCTGTCGACCGCGTAGCGGCCACCCGGGCACCTTGGGGCTCGGCGGCGTGGATCGGCGCGTCGCCGCGCCGCCCGGTGCCACTGGAGGAAACGAGCCATGGCCAAGAGACCGCCGCAACAAGGCGCCGGGTTTCGGCGCTACAAGGAGCCTGGCTTGCCGCGCGTGTCCGGCGACGCGCCGCGAGAACGGCGGTGCATGACCTGCGGGGCGGACTTTCTCAGCGAGGGCTGGCACAACCGACTCTGCCGGCGCTGTCGCACGCGCAGCCAGCCGGCGGGCAACTATGGGCCGAACGGCGCCCCGCTCTCGCGGCGGAGCACGTCGAATTGACACCGCCTGCCCACTCCCGATTGCGACCGGCTCATCGGTCGGCCCCGGCGAGCGCCACGGCATCGAGAACGGCCACATAATGGCAAGCGGCGGCAACCAGAACGAAGGCATGCCAGATCGCGGTCTGGTATCGCAGCCCTCGCCACAGATGGAACACCACGCCCAGCGTGTAGAGGACACCGCCGGCGCCCAGCAGTGACAGCGTGGTCGCCGATACTCCGTTGACCAACGGGTTCAAAACCGCCAGACCTGCCCACCCCTGCACCAGGTAGAGCACGATCGCTGCCCGCTCGAAACGGCCGGGCAGCAGGACCTTGGCCGCGATACCGACCAGCGCGATCGCCCACACGGCGGCGAGCAAAGCATGCCCCCATGGGCCGCCGATGCTGACCAGGGCGAACGGCGTGTAGGTGCCGGCGATCAGGACGAAGATCGCGGCATGGTCGAGCCGGCGCAGGGTTTTCCTGAGGGCCTCCCGAGTGACGAGGTGGTAGCCGGCCGACAGTCCGAACCCGGCAGCCAAACCGGTCGCGTAGACCGCGAGGCTGAGGACCGGCAGGGTCTCCAGGTTGGCGATGGCGACGATCATCAACGCGCCCGCCGCCGCCAGGCTCGCCGCGACGCCGAGGACATGGACGAAGCGGTCTGCCGCGCGTTCGCCGGGGAACGTCGTCGCACTCGACAATCGGTGTCCGGGGCGCGCGCCCGACGGTTCGCGTCGCAGGCCGCCGTCTCGGGTCATGGGCGCAGTCTTAAGGCCGGCGCCGGGCCCCGCGCCAGCGGACTTTGGCCGGCGACCGGCCGACGGGCTGCAGGCAAAAATAAAGGACGGCGGCCCTCCCTTACCCGACGTCCCAGGTGTCTGTTCTTCAGTTCGGAGGGCGGCGGCTTAGGACCGCACGTCTTATCCCCCGATCCGGACGATCAGTTAGCTTGAAGGTTGACCGCGTGGGTCTTACCCTTATCCGAGGCGACGTCGAAACTGACCGTCTGACCCTCGGCGAGTGTGGCCAGACCGGCGCGCTCGACTGCCGTCTTGTGCACGAACACATCGCCCGAACCGTCGTCCGGTTCGATGAACCCGTATCCCTTGCCGGGGTTGAACCACTTCACCTTACCCTGAGCCATATCGGCCTCCCAAAGGGTGACGTGCACGCGCCCGTCGCGTGAACCGACGCAATCGTCGTTTGCGGAGATATCCTGGACGAACGCCCGAAGGCCGAACGACAAGACCGCCGGAAGCGCAGATTGGCTGTTGCTACATGGCCCCCGGCCGGCCGAGGTACAAGGCGGAGGGATCAAGATTCGTCCGATGCCGGCGCGGCAGGCGATCACCGCAACCTTGATTTCTGGGCGGTCGGCCGCCGCGTTCGCCCCGGCGCGGGCCCGGTCAACCCTGACGGCGGGACAACCGAGGCCCGACGACATCGCCCGCAGCGTCCCGGTTATGCCATCATCGACGCTGCCACTGCGCCCCGCTTGACAGGCGCGCCGGGCAGGACCTAGGAAGTAACCGATTGGTTACTATACGGACGGCGTGGAGAGATGCTCTACGAGACCGACGACCACCGCCAGATCAGGGACACGGCGCGGCGCTTCGCCGACCAGGTGATCCGCCCGCAGGCCGCCGACCTCGACCGCGACGAGCTTTTCCCGGCCGAGATTTATGCGCGCATGGCCGAGCTCGGCCTGTTCGGCATCACCGCGCCGGCCGCGGACGGCGGCGCCGGCATGGACACCCTGGCTTACGCGGTGGTCATGGAGGAGCTCGCGCGCGGCTATGCCTCGATCGCCGACCAGTGCGGGCTGGTCGAGCTGATCGCGACCCTGCTCACCCGCCACGGCACGGCCGCGCAGAAGGCGCGGCATCTCGGCCCCATCCTGCGCGCCGAGACCCGCGTCGCCTACTGCATCACCGAGGCTGAGGCGGGCTCGGACGTGGCCGGCGTCAGGACCACGGCGGAGCGTGCGCGCGACGGCTGGGAGCTGTCGGGGTCCAAGCTGTGGATCCACAACGCCCCGGTCGCCGACCTCGCCTTCGTGCTCGCGCGCACCGACAAGGAGGCGGGCCGGCGCGGCATGAGCATCTTCATCGTCGACTGCGCCGCGCCCGGAGTGACGCGCGGGCCCAAGGAGCACAAGATGGGCCAGCGCGCCTCGCAGGTCGGCGCGCTCGGCTTCGACTCGGTGGCGCTCGGGCCGGACGCGCTGCTCGGCGAGGAGGGACGCGGCTTTCACATCATGATGAGCGCGCTCGACAAGGGCCGGGTCGGCATCGCCGCGCTCGCGGTCGGCATCGCCCAGGCGGCGCTCGAGGCGGCGCTCGCTTACGTGCCCCAGCGGCGCCAGTTCGGCCGGCCGATCGCTGATTTCCAGGGCATCCAGTGGCTGCTCGCCGACATGGCCAAGGATGTCGCCGCCGCGCGCCTGCTCACCCACCAGGCGGCGGTCACGCTCGATGCCGGCGGGCGGGCGACGCTCGAATGCTCGATGGCCAAGTGCTTTGCCAGCGACGCCGCCGTCCTGCACACCGCCAACGCCGTCCAGATCTATGGCGGCAGCGGCTACATCCGGGGCTTCGAGGTCGAGCGCCTGTACCGCGACGCCAAGATCACGCAGATCTACGAGGGCACCAACCAGATCCAGCGCACCATCATCGCGCGCCAACTGTTGGGAGGCTAAGATAATGTGTGCAGACTCGACCCGGCCGGTGGCGCTGGTCACCGGGGCGCGGCGCGGCATCGGCCGGGCAACCGCGCTGGCGCTGGCGCGGGCCGGATTCGACGTCGCCGCCAACGACCTCGAGGCCGGCGACGGCCTGGCCGCCACGGTGCGCGCGGTCGAGAGCGAAGGTGCCAGGGCGTGCGCCGTCCCGGGCGACATCGCCGCGATCGACGGCCACGCGGCGCTGCTCGACGCGGTGACAAGCGGGCTCGGCCGGCTCGACTGCCTGGTCAACAACGCCGGGGTCTCGGTGCTGAGCCGCGGCGACCTGCTCGATGTCTCGCCGGAGAGCTACGACCGCTGCCTCGCGGTCAATACGCGCGGCACGTTCTTTCTCACCCAGGCGTTCGCGCGCCGCCTGGTTGCCGCGCCGCCGCCCGACGACGGCATCCCGCGCTCCATCGTCACCATCACCTCGGTCAACGCCGAAGCCGCCTCGATCAACCGCGGCGAGTACTGCATCTCGAAGGCGGCGCTGTCGATGGCGTCTCGCCTGTTCGCGTTGCGCCTGGCCGAGGTCGGCGCCGGCATCGGGGTATGGGAGGTGCGCCCGGGCTTCATCGAGACCGAGATGAGCGCGCCATCGAAAGCGCGCTACGACGACTACATCAGTCGCGGCATGACCGCGATCCGGCGCTGGGGCCGACCGGAGGACGTGGCGCAAGTGATCGTCACCCTCGCCTCGGGCGGCCTCCCCTACGCGGTCGGCGAGGCGATCCACGTCGACGGCGGTCTGACGATCGCCAAGTTCTGATTCCGCGGGCGGATCAAGGCTCATCGCGCAGTGCTATGATGCCATCGATGCACGGCTCCCGACCACTTGCCCTGGCGTACGCGCTCGCCATCCTGGTCCTGGGGCCGGGCGCTTTCGGCGCCGATGCGACCTATGCGTTCAGGGGCTACTCGACCACGCTGATTCGCGGCCAGGCGCTGTTCGGCGAGATGACCGAGGCCTGCCGGCACGACTTCGGCGGCAAGGCGCGGCTGTGCAGCGCCGGCGAATGGTCGGCCTCGGCGGCGGCGGCGGCACCGCGGGCGGCGGCGTGGATCGGCCCCGACGCCGGCGACGGCATCGGCAACGACCAGTGCCGCCTGGCGCCGGCGCGCGGACTAGGCCTGGCGCTGTTCCCGGACGGCCGCCTGGTCGGCATCTCCTGCGACAGGTTCAGGCCGGTCACCTGCTGCACCCCGCGCGTTCGCTGAGCACCGCACGGCGTCGCGGAGACAAGAAACAAAAAGGGCCGCAGCATGTGGCGGGGAGGTTTCGCCGCTGCGGCCCAGTGCCAGAGGGAGGACACTCACGCACTCTCGCGCGGCAGCGGCTCTTCGTCTGTGACCGTGGTCACTCTCGCGTTGCGCGCGCGCAACAGCGGG
>DASWHU010000303.1:0-15206 GCA_036398035.1 Alphaproteobacteria bacterium
CGGTCGGCGACGTACGGCCGGCACCAGGCCTCGCCGCGCAGGAAGGTGTCCCTGAGCACCGGCCACAGCAGCCGCGCCGCGCCGTGCTCGGGATCGGTGTTGAGCGCCGAGGTGGCGAGCGGCTGCCACAGCCGCCGGTACAGCGTCTCCGGGCGCGCCAGCATCCCTGCGACCGTGTCCTCGGCGCCGGCGAAAGCGAGCTTGAGCCCGGCCAGATAATCCGCGGCACGGGTGCCGGCGACGCGCCGCCGCGGCGCCAGCGGCCACCACGGCAGCGGGCCCGGGTTCGGGCGCACGGTCCAGCGCTCGCCGGTGTCGAGGTCGAGGAACGGGAACGCCGCCGGGGCGAGCCCGACCACGCGGTCGCGCGCGCCGATCTCGTCGAGATAGGCGAAGGTCGCGCGGTTGCCGGCCATCACCAGGTGGTTGCCGTTGTCGATCTCGCAGCCGAGCGCGCGGTCGCGAAGCGAGCGGCAGCGCCCGCCGGCATGGCCGGCGGCATCGTAGAGCGACACCGCGACCCCCGCGCGGGCAAGGCCGAGCGCCGCGGCGAGGCCGGCGAGGCCGGCGCCGACGACGTGGGCGCGCTCTATCACCGTCGGCTGCTCAGCCGCCGGCGGCGAGGCAGCGCAGCGCGATCCACAGCTTCTCGGCGCCGCCGAGCGCGACCGGCGCGCGCGCCGCGCCCCAGCCGCGGGCGACGATGCGCCGGAGCAGGCGGCGGTAGATCGCGGCCATGATCACCGCCGGCAGCAGGCTGTGCGCGTCGGCCGCCGCCATGCGGCTGCGGATCGCGTCGGCCTCGCGGTAGCGGCGGCGCGCGCGCTCGGCCAGCCAGGCGCAGGCCTCGCCGAGCCCCGGGTCGCGCAGCACGCCGACCGGGTCGCGGGCCTCGACGCCGGCCGCCGCGAGCGCCTCGCGCGGCAAATAGAGCCGCCCCGCGGCGGCGTCGTCGCGGATGTCGCGCAGGATGTTGGTGAGCTGGAGCGCGTGCCCGGTGGCGAGCGCGAAGTCGTCGGCGTGGGCGTCGGTGCAGCCGAAGATGCGCACCGATTGCAGCCCGACCGCGCCGGCGACGCGCGCGCAATAGGTCTCGAGCTCGGCCATCGACGGTGCCTGCACCGGCCCGCGGGCGTCGCTCTCCATGCCGCGCAGCACCTCGTCGAACGGCGCCCGCGGCAGGGCGAAGCGCGCGATCGGGTCGGCGAGCGCGCGCGCGATGGCATGGCGCGGCGTGGCGCCGCGGTAGAGCGTGTCGAGGTCGCGGCGCCAGGCGTCGAGCCGGGCGAGCTTGTCCTCGACCAGGCCCGGGTCGTCGGCGATGTCGTCGACCGCGCGGCAGAAGGCATAGAGCGCGAACATCGCCTCGCGCTTGGGCCGCGGCAAGAGCCGCATCGCCCAGTAGAACGACGTGCTCGCGCGCGCGACCACGGCGCGGGCCTCGGCCGCGACCGCCTCGGCGTCGGGCGCCGCGGTCACCTGAGCGCCGTCCACACGCCCGCCGCCAGGCAGGCGAGCTTGCCGGCCGGGCCGAGCTCGATGCGCCGCGCCAGCGGGTCGGCGCCGCGCAGGAGCGCGCACAGCCGGTGCGCGATCTGGACGATCACCGCCGCCTCCATGCGCATCCGCCGGTCCCGGATCAGGCCGGGCAGCGCCCGCGCCTCGCGGTTGAGCGCCTCGCAGCCGTCGAGACAGCGGTCGAGCACCGCGCGCAGCTCCGGGCTCGCCGCCGGCCGGTCCAGGTCCCCGACCGCGGCGCCGGCGGCGGCGAACGCATCGAGCGGCAGGTAGACCCGGTCGAGGCGCTGGTAGTCGGCCCGGCAGTCCTGGATGTGGTTGAGCACCTGGAGCGAGGCGCAGAGCGCGTCCGAGGGCCCCCAGGTCGCCCGCGACTCGCCGTGCAAGTCGAGCAGATAGCGCCCGACCGGCGCCGCCGAATAGCGGCAGTAGTCCATCAGCTCGGCCCAGTCGGTGTAGCGCAGCTTGGTCGCGTCCTGGCGGAAGGCGCGCAGCAGCTCGGCGCCGTGGGCGATCGGCACGCCCGTCTCGGCCAGGCTTGCGGCCAGGCGGACGGCCTTGGCGGATGCCGGCGAGGTTGCGGCCTTCGCCCCCGACAAGGCCGCGTCCATCGCGTCCAGCTCGGCGACCTTGCGCTCGGCCGCCCGGTCGGGGTCGTCGGCGATGTCGTCGGCGGCGCGGGCGAAGGCGTAATAGAGCGCGATGTGCCGGCGCAGTCGCCGCGGCAGCAGCCACGAGCCGACCGGGAAGTTCTCCGCGTCGGCGGTGCGCGAGGCCGCCGCCTCAACGGCGCGCCCGCTGACGCCGACCGGCATGTGCGATGGCTGTGCCAACGGCTTCGTCCGTGACGCCGATCCCCCGATCCGGCCTACCTAATAGCCGGGGCGTTCCCCGCTCACAAGACGCACGCCCGGGCGGCACCAAACGAGGCAAAAAATTGCCCCCCTTCCCGGGGGGAACGGGAAGGGGGGCACACAAGTCCGCGGCGGGGCGGGGGACATGGAGGGATACCCGCCGCTTTGGTAAGGGAGGAGTTGACTCGAACGGGCCATCCCATTGCGGGGGCGCGTTCGACTGCCTCGGGCGCATATATGGGTCAATCGAACGTTTAAATCAAGTGATTGTTAATCCCGATCCGAGGCCAAGCGCGAAAGACAAAACGACCGTTCATCAATACGTTAGCGAATCGACCTCAATTCCGGTCGAAAGGCGCCCGACATCACAATAATTTGAGGGGCTCGGGGCCCGCGGGGTTATCGCGGGGTTGCGGGCTCGGACGCCACGGCGCGGCCGTGCGCGGTCAGCCGGCAGACCAGCCAGTCGGGCTTGATCGGGTTGCCGAACCAGGGTTCCGCCCAGCCCTGGCGGATGCAGCTGCGGATCGTGCGCGGCGAGATCGCCGCGCCGTCGCGGTCGAACAGCGGCAGCTTGCCGCCCGGTTGATCGAGGCCGCGGCAGAGATAGCGAAGCTGCACCGCGGACGGGCGCCCATCGCCCGCCGCCTGCCGCCGGCGCGCCGGCCGCCGGGCGAGGTGGCCGCCTGCGTCGAGTCCGGCCACGACTCGTCCTCCCTCCAGCACTCGACCGCGACCGTCACCGCGCGCAGTCGCGAGTCCAGTCCCTCGGCCGCGGGCGGCGGGTCGGCCGCGCCGACATCATAGACGTAGCCGTTGGCGTCCAACAAGAGCGTGGCCAGGTCGGCGCGGAGCGCGAAGCCGGCCGCGGTCGCCCGGCCGACCACGTCCGCGACCTGGCGCGCATCCAGGCCCGGCACGGCCAGGGCGGCGAGCCGGCCCGCGGCGTCGAACACCGGCGCCCCGAGGTCGCCGGGAGCGAGCATGTGGTCGAGCTGGAAGAAGCGCGCATCGACGCGCGCGAGCGCCGGGTCGCGCAGGACCTGGGCCGCGCGCAGCTCGGCCGGCGGGGCCTCGATTTGGTCGTGCCCGAAGCCGACCACGGTGACCGCCTCGCCGGCCTCGAGCGGCCCGGCGCGCAGGCTTGCCGCCGGCAGCGGCCCGAGGCCGGCGAGCAGCACCAGCCGGTTGAACTCGTCCGCGGCGATCAGGTGTGCCGCCGCCATCACGCCCGCGTCGCTGCGCAAGGTCGGCTCGGCGCAGCCCTCGATCGCCCCGGCCAAGGTCAGCACCAGCCCGTCGCCGGTGATCGCCACGCCGGTCGCGGTGCGCTTTGGCCGCACCACCACCGCCTCCGTTGCGCGCTCGGCGGCGATAATCTGGCCCGCCGCCTTCTGCGCCTCGGTGATCTGCGCCGAGGTCATCTTGCGGGCGACGATCAGGCGGTTGTTGGCCGCCTCCTCGTTGCCCGCGGCAGCGGCCAGCTCGAAATAGATGAACGCGTCAAGGAACGAGCGCGGCACGCCCGAGCCCTCGAAATAGAGCAGCCCCAGATGGTTCTGCGCCTGGGCGTGGCCCTGGCCGGCGGCCTCTTGATACCACGACGCCGCGGCGACGAAGTCCTGGGGCACGCCGAGACCCTGGGCGTTCATGAAGCCGAGGTAGTACTGGGCGTCGGCGACGCCCTCCTCGGCCAGGACGCCGAGCCGGTCGAGCGCCGGCGCGTAGTCGCCCATCCGGAACGCCCGCACCGCCTCGTCGATGCGGGTCTGCTGGATCTCGTCGAGCATCAGGTCGGCGGCGCCAAGCGGCCCGGCGCCGGGGACCACGGCAGCCGCGAGCGCGAGCGCCGCCGCGCAGGCGCGCGCGCATCCGGCAAGACGTGACGGGGAGCCCCGGGTCATGGCCTCGCCCGAGCGTAGGCCCGCGATTGCTGACAACCAGTTAACGCGCGCGCCCATCCGGGGTAGTGTTGGCGCCGGCGCCGTCGCGGCGCGCAGCTTGGCGAGCAGGGAGAACGACCATGGCAAAGGCGGCATCCAAGGTGGTGCCCTCGGCGGAGCGGGGCCACCGGCTGGTGGTCAGCCGCGCGGACGGCGCGACCTACGAGACCGACGGCCTGCGCGAGGAGTTCGCCTATCGCGACCTTGGCTCGGCCGACGCTACGCGCGGCGAGATCCACGCCCACATCATCCGCGCCAAGCACCTGCACGGCGGCCATAACGGCTTGCACCGCCACATCGTCGACTTCCAGTTCGCGCTGGTGCTCAAGGGCTGGGTGAGCTTCTACTACCCGGAGCACGGCGAGATCCGCTACCAGCAGGGCGATGCCGTCACCGTTCCCGGCGGCCAGCTGCACGAGCTGCGCGAGTACTCCGAGGACCTGGAGCTGCTGGAGATCACCGGCCCCGCGGTCTACGACACCGTCAAGGAGGACGGCACGGCGATGGCGACGCCGGGCCAGAAGGTGCGCATCGGCGAGCGCGTCGCCCGCGCCGGATGAGCGCCGCGGCACGCGCGGTCTTTCGCGGCTACGACCGGGCGGCGCTCGACGCCCAGTACAACAACCGCAAGCGCTTTCCCCACTATGTCGACCGGTTCGCGGCCTGGGCCGCGTGGAGCCGGGATGCGCGCGCACGGCTGGACGCGCGCCTCGACCTCGCCTTCGGCGCCGGCGAGAAAGAGCGGCTCGACGTCTTTCCCGCCGCGCCGGCCGGCGCGCCGATCGTGATGTTCGTCCACGGCGGCTACTGGTACTCGCTGGATAAGGGCGACTACAGCTTCGTCGCCGGCGGCCTGGTGCCGAACGGGGTCGCGACCGTGGTCAACAACTACGCGCTTGCGCCCACCGCCGACATGGACGAGATCGTGCGCCAGAACCGCGCCGCCTGCGCCTGGATCTGGCGCCACGCCGCGGAGTTCGGCTGGGATCGCGATCGCATTTTCGTCGCCGGCCATTCCGCGGGCGGGCATCTGGCGGCGATGATGCTCGCCACCGACTGGCCAAGCTTCGAGCCGGGCCTGCCGGCCGACCTGGTCAAGGGCGCATCCGCGATCAGCGGCCTGTTCGAGCTCGAGCCGATCCGGCTGTCCTACCTCAACGACACCCTCCACCTCGACGCCGCCATGGCGGCGCGCAATGCGCCGCTGCTCCAGACCTATGCGCGGCCGGCGCCACTCCTGCTGGTGCTGGGCGAGGACGAGTCGGAGGAGTACCACCGCCAGTCGCGCGCCATGGCGGCGATGTGGCAGCGGCTCGGCTATCGGTGCGAGCTGGTGGTCCCGGACGGCCTCGACCACTTCTCGATCGTCGACTCGCTCCGCGAGCCCGACTCCGACCTCACACGCCGCCAGCTCGCCCTGGTCCGCAGCTAGGGCGCGCGCCCGCTCAGCCTTCGATCGCGCGCGGGTCGAGGGCGTCCTGGAGGCCGTCGCCGAGGAAGTTGAACGCGATTACGGTGACGAAGATCGCGAGCCCCGGCCACACCGCCAGCATCGGCGCCTCGTAGATCAGCTCCTGGGCGTTGGTCAGCATGTTGCCCCAGCTCGCGAGCGGCGGCTGGATGCCGAGGCCGAGGAAGCTCAGCACCGATTCCAGCAGGATGATGGTGCCGACCGACAAGGTGGTGGCGACGATGATCGGCGAGACGGCGTTGGGCAGGATGTGGCGGAGCATGATGCGCACCCCGCCGGCACCCTGGCTGATCGCGGCGAGCACGAAGTCGCGCTCGCGCAAGGACAGCGTCGCGCCGCGCACCAGGCGCGCGACCGTGGTCCAGCCGACCAGCGAGATGATCAGCACGATCCGGTACAGGCTCACCTCGGGCGAGGCCGCGAGCTCGGCCGGGATGCCGAGCTTCGACAGGTCCGCCGCGGCGAGCACGATCAGCAGCGGCAGCAGCGGCAACGCGATCACCGTGTCGGTGAGCCGCATCAGCAGCCTGTCGAGCCAGCCGCCGTAATAGCCGGCGACGAGCCCGATCAGGGTGCCGATCAGCGCCGAGATCACCGCTGCGGCGAGCGCCACCAGGAGCGATACCCGCCCGCCATAGAGCAGGCGCACCAGCTCGTCGCGGCCGAGCTCGTCGGTGCCGAGCGGATGCGCGGGCGAGGCGGCTTCGAAGCGCGCCAGCAGGTCGACCTCGTTGGCATCGACCCCAAGCCGCGCCTCGACCATCCCGGCGGCGAGCGCCGCGACGGCGAGGGCCGCCAGAACCACCGCACTGATGAGCGCCATGCGATGGCGCAGGAAGCGCTCGAGGGTGAGGCGTGCAAGCGACCGGCGCCCGGGGGCGATGTCCGCTTCCGCGGTCATCGGTAGCTCACCCTGGGGTCGAGCCAGGCGTAGCACAGGTCGGCGAGCAGGTTGCCGACCAGCACCAGCGCGGTCGCGAACAAGAGGCTCACCAGCGCCATGTTGTAGTCGTTGCCGATGATCGAGTCGTAGATCAGCTTGCCCATGCCGAGATAGGAGAACATGGTCTCGGTGATCAGCGCGCCCGAGAACAGGGTGCCGAACGACAAAGCAAGGATGGTGACCACCGGGATCATGGCGTTGCGCAGCGCGTGGTTCAGCACCACGCGCGCGGGCGATGCGCCCTTGGCGCGGGCGGTGCGGATGTAGTCGTGGCGCATCACCTCCATCATCGAGGCGCGCACGTAGCGGGTCAGCCCGCCGATGCTGGCGACGCTCAAGGTGGCCACCGGCAGGATCAGGTGGCGGATGCGGTCCCACAGCGCGCCGAGGCCGGTCTGGTCGGCGCCGATGTCCGCCATGCCGCCCGCCGGCAGCCAGCCGAGGGTGACCGCGAACACCACGATCAGCATCAGTGCCAGCCAGAACACCGGCACCGAGATGCCGCCGAGGGCGGCGAAGTTGATCGAGTAGTCGGCCAACGAATAGGGCCGCAGCGCCGACCAGATGCCGATCGGCAGCGCCGCGGCGAGCGAGATGACCAGGGTCAGGCCCATCAGCACGAGCGTGTTCAGGAGCCTGGGCCCCAGCACCTCGAGCACCGGGCGGTTGTGGACGCGCGAGTAGCCGAAGTCGCCCTCCGCCGCCGCCGCCAGCCAGTTGCCGTAGCGCTCGACGATCGGCTTGTCGAGCCCGTACAGCGCCTTCAGCCGGGCGGCGTCGGCAGGCGTGAGGTTCGGGTCCGACTGGACCATGATGTCGATCGGGTCGCCCGGCATCAGCGCCATCAGCGCGTAGATCGCGAACGACATCAGCGCCAGCACCACCAGCGATTCGACCATGCGGCCGGCGACGTAGCGGGTCATCGGCTCACACCAGGTGGCAGGCGGCGAACTGGCCGGGGGTGCCCGCGACCGGCGCGAGCCGGGGCAGCGTGCGCCGGCACTCATCGACCGCCTTCGGACAGCGCGGGTGGAACGGGCAGCCCGCGGGCAACGCCATCGGATTCGGCACCTCGCCGCGCAGCGCACCCCCGAGCTGGCGCTTGCCGCGCCCGGGCTCGGGCACCGCCGCGCGCAGCGCCACCGTGTAGGGATGGCGCGGCGCTTCCAGCACCTGCGCGCGCTGGCCGTACTCGACGATCCGCCCGGCATACATCACCGCCACCCGGTCGGCGAGGAAGTCGACCGCGGCGAGGTCGTGGGTGATGAACAGGTAGGCGAGCCCGCGCGCCGCCTGCAGCTCGCGCAACAAGTTGAGGATCTGGCTCTGGATCGACACGTCGAGCGCCGAGACCGGCTCGTCGGCGATGACCAGCGCCGGGTCGGGCGCGAGCGCGCGCGCGATCCCGATCCGCTGGCGCTGGCCGCCCGAGAACTCGTGCGGGTAATGGTCGGCGAGCACCGGCGCGAGGCCGACCGCGCGCATCAGCTCGGCGACGCGCGCGCGCCGCTCGGCGGCGCTGCCGAGGCGATGGATGGCGAGCGGCTCGTCGATGATCGCCCCCGCCGTCATGCGCGGATCGAGCGAGCCGTAAGGGTCCTGGAAGATCAGCTGCACCGAGCGGCGGTGGCGGCGCCGGCCGGCGCGGTCGAGGCCGGCCAACGATTGGCCGGCGAACCGTACCTCGCCCGCGGTCGCCGGGTAGAGCCCGGCGAGCACGCGCCCGAGGGTCGTCTTGCCGCAGCCGCTCTCGCCGATCAAGGCCAGCGTCTCGCCGCGGCGGACGACCAGCGAGACACCGTTGACCGCGTGCACGGCGCCGGTCCTGCGCCCGAACAGGCCGGGCGCGCGCACCGGGAAATGCTTGACCACGCCGACGCCCTCGATCAGCAGCTCGCTCACGGCTTGACCTCGAAGCAGGCGGCCTGGTGGCCGGCGGCGATGGTCTCGAGCGCGGGCGGCCGCTCGGCGCAGTGCGGGCGCGCGAGCGCACAGCGGTCGCGGAACGCGCAGCCCGAGGCGAGCCGGGCGAGGTCCGGGACCTGGCCAGGGATCGCGGGCAGCCGCTTCGCGCGCACCCCGATCCGCGGCCGGGTGGCGAGCAGGCCGCGGGTGTAGGGGTGGCGCGGGTCCTCGAACAGTTGCCCGGCGGGCGCGCGCTCGACGATCCGCCCGGCATACATGACCGCGACCTCGTCGGCGATCTCCGAGATCACGCCGAGGTCGTGGCTGATGTACTGGATCGCCGTGCCGTAGGACTCCTGAAGCGCGAGCAGGAGCTCGAGGATCTGCGCCTGCACGGTGACGTCGAGCGCCGTGGTCGGCTCGTCGGCGATCAGCAGCGACGGGTTGCAGGCGAGCGCAATCGCGATCATCACCCGCTGGCGCATGCCCCCCGAAAGCTGATGCGGATAGTCGCGTGCGCGCCTCGCCGGCATCGGGATGCCGACCCGGTCCAGCAGCTCGACCGCCGCCCGCCACGCCTCGCGCGGGCCGAGGCGATCATGCAGGATCAGCGGCTCGGCGACCTGGTCGCCGATGCACATCACCGGGTTGAGCGCGGTCGCCGGCTCCTGGAAGATCATCGCCATCTCGCGCCCGCGCAGCCGGCGGAGCGCGGCCTCGGGCAACAGACGCAGGTCGGTGCCCCTGAGCATCACCCGGCCGGCGGTGATCCGCCCCGGCGGATCGACTAGGCCCATCACCGCAAGCGCGCCCACGGTCTTTCCGCAGCCGCTCTCGCCGACCACAGCGAGCGTCTGCCCGCGCGCGATCTGGTAGCTGACGTCGTCGGCGGGGCGCACCACGCCGCGCCGGGTGTGGAACTCGACCGTCAGCCCATCGACCGCGAGCACCGGCGGCGGCGCCGGCCTCTTGGGCGGCGGGCCGAGAACCGCTTGGCGCAGGTCGGACATCGCTCGCGTCTGCTCCGCGCTTACCCTAATCGCGCGCGCGCCACTCCTCGATCCACATGGTGGTGGTGACCAGATGGCCGGTCGGGCGCACGCCCTCAAGCCACTTGGGGAAGGCGTAGGCCTCGGCGCGGAAGTAGAGCGGCAGCGCCGGCAGGTCGGTGGCATACAGCGCCTGCAGCTCGGCCCACAGCGGCAGCCGCGCTTGCGCGTCGAGCTCGCGCTCGATCGTGTCGATCAGCGCGTCCATGCGCTCGTTCCTGTAGCCCGGATAGTTCTGGCCCGACCAGCCGTTGGCCTCGGCCGGGATCTGGTCCGAGCGCAGGGTCGACAGCGGCACGCTCTCTGGCGCGCTCAGCCAGGCATACATCGACAGGCCCGGGTTCTGGCGCTTGGCCGTGGTCTCGCCGAAGAACACCCGCGCCGGCTCGTTGCGGATCACCGCCTCGACGCCGACCTTGCGCCACTCGCTCTGCAGCACCTGCTGGACCAGCTCGCGCGACTTGTTGCCGGCGGTGGTCATCAGCGGGAAGCTCAGGCGCTCGCCGGCTTCGTTGCGGCGCACGCCGTCGCGGAGCTCGGTCCAGCCGGCGTCCTCGAGCAGGGCCACCGCCCGGTCCGGGTCATAGGGGTATCTGGGCACCTCCTCGGCGTGGACCCGGTCGAGCGGGTTGACGTTCGAGTCCGCCACCGGCTGGCGGCCGCCGAACAGCTTGGCGGTCATGTTGTCGCGGTCGAGCGCGTAGAGCAGCGCCTGGCGCACCCGCCGGTCGGCGAGCACCGGGTTGTCGAGATTGACGTCCAGGTGCTCGTAGATCAGCCCGGGCTTGTACAGGACGTCGAAGCGGTCGCGGTTGCGGCTCTCGAACGACAGCGCCTGCTCGACCGTGAAGCCGAGCTCGCCGGCGACGTAGTCGATCGCGCCCGACAACAGGTTGGCCTCGAGCGCGGCGGTGTTCTCGATCACGCGCACGACCACGCGCTTGAAATGGGGCTTGGGCCCGTACCAGGTCGGGTTGGGCTCGAGCACCACGTGCGAGCCCGACTCGACCTCGGTCACCCGATAGGGGCCGTAATAGAGCCCGGGGTCGGTGGGCGCGGTGTCGTAGCGGGTGCGGAAGCGGTACTGCGCCGGATCGGCGAACGCCTCGGCCTCGCGGTGGCGCGGCAGCAGGTAGAAGCCGTTGGCGTCGTTGTACTGATAGGTCAGCCGATCGACATGGAAGGTGAAGGTCTTGTCGTCGACCACCTCGACCGAGAGCGTGCGCCGGAAGCCCTCGATGCCGGCGAAGCCGCTCTGCTCGTCGCGGCCGACCTGCCAGGTGAACAGGGCGTCGTCCGAGGTCACCGGCACGCCGTCGCCCCAGCGCGCCTCGGGCTGGATGGTGTAGGTGACGGCGACGCCCTGGCTGCCGTCCTCGAGCGTCTCGACCACCGCGCCGCCGTTGTCGATGGTCGGCAGCTCGGTGCACAGCACGCACACCATCTTCCAGTCCTGGTCGTAGGTGGTCAGCGGCCGCATCGCGGCGCTGATGATGTAGGACTTGGCCAGCATGGCGTTGATGTGCGGGTGCAGGGTCGAGGGGAACTGGGTGATGCCGATCACGATCTCGTCCTTGGCCAGCGCCGGCGCGCCCAGCGCGAGCGTGCCGGCGAGGACGAGCGCGAGCCGCGCCGCGCGCCGTGTGGACGTCGCGGTCATCGCCCGTGCGCTCGGATCAGGACCCGCCCTCGACCGTGCGGGTCAGGAACTCGAGCCGGTCCTGGCCCCAGAACAGCTCGCCCATGAACATCCAGGTCGGCGAGCCGAACACGTCGTTGGCGAGCGCATCCTCGGTGTTCCTGTCGAACTCGGCGTCGGCCGCGCCGGCCTTGGCCGACTTCAACAGCGCCCCGCCGTCGAAGCCCGCGTCGTTGGCGATCGCGACCAGGGTGTCGTCGTCGGCGAGGTTGCGCTCCTCCGCCCAGCAGGCGCTCAGGAACGCGAACGACAGGTCGATCACCTTGTCGCCCGCGGCGCCGGTGCGCTGCGCGGCAATCAGCATCTTGCCCGCGAGCGTCGGGTCGACCGGAAAGAACTTGGGCTTGAGGTTGAGCGGCATGCCGAGGAACGCGTGCCAACGGCCGAGCTCGCGCAGCCGGTTGGCCTGGATCGGCTTCGGCCGCTGGGCGACCGGCTTGGTGCCGTTGATCCCGAACACGTGCATGATGTTGTACGGCCTGAAGGTGACGTCGAGCTTGTTGCGCCGCGCCAGCGCCTTGAACCGCGGCCCGGCGAGGTAGGTCCAGGGCGAGGACAATGCCAGGTAATAGTCGATCCTGTCGGCCATGGCGGAAGCGGTCTCCTGTCGGTCGCCGGAATGCGGGACGGTGTCGTGACGGCGCCGGAATGATAGGCGGCGCCTCGATCCCCGATCAAGGGCCATGGCCGGCCGCGGCCGGCGCGACGCCGAAGCCGCGCAGCGACTCGATCACGAACGCGGGCGCGCCCTCGATCGACACCTCGTCATGGTCGAGCGAGGGAAGGAACAGCCCCGCCTTGGGCCCCCGCGCCGCCTCCAGGATCGCCCGGCCCATGGCGGCCGGCACGATGCGGTCGGCCTCGCCGTGAATGACCAGCACCGGCGCCGCGATGCGCGCCATCTTCGCCAGCGAGTCGAAGCGGTCGCGCGCCAGCACGCGCACCGGCAGCCACGGATAGGCGCGCGCGCCGACCTCGGCAAGCGAGGTGAACGGCGCCTCGAGCACCAGCGCGCCGAGCGCATGGCGGCTGGCGAGCTCGATCGCGACGCCGGTGCCGAGCGAGCTGCCGAACGCCACCACGCGCGGCCCGTCGATGCCGTGGCGGCCGAGCCAGGCGAGCGCGGCCTCGCCGTCGCGGTACAGGCCCGCCTCGTGCGGGGTGCCGGGGTTGCCGGCATAGCCCCGGTACTCGACCAGCAGAGCGCCGAAGCCGGCGTCGAGATAAGGCACGAACTTCGGTGCCCGCCGGCCGATGGCATCGGCGTTGCCGTGCAGGTACACCAGCACCGGATGCTGCGCCGACTTGGGCGGCGCGTACCACGACACCAGCGCAAGCCCGTCGGCGGTCGCCAGCGTCACCGGCTCGAAGCCGAGCGCGGCGGCGACCTCGGGGTCGGGCGGGCGCGGGTCGGGGAAATAGACCATCTGGCGCTGGAGCAGATAGGCCGCGCCGAGAACGCCGGCGTAGCCGACAGCCACCGCGACCAGCACGGGAACCAGACCCTGAAGCACGTCGCGCGCCCTTCGCATCCGTCCCACGCTCGCGCGGGCCGACCGGGATGACCCTAGCAAACCGCTTGGCCGTCTGTCTCCGCCGGCCGGGGAGCGCGGTCCTGCGCGCCGGTCCGGCGCTCGTCCTCTGTGTGTTCCTGGCCGCCTGCGGCCCGCTTTCGCGCGAGGCGGCGTGGCTGCTCGACGACATCGCGGCGGGCGCCGGGCCGAGCCGGCTCAAGGACGAGACCCCGGCGCCGGTGCCGAGCGCGGTGCGGCTCGCGGCCGGCGGGATCGCGCTCGACGCCGACCTGTACCTGTCGCCCGCGGGCGCGCGCGCCGCGCTGGTGCTGGTGCCGGGGCTTGCGCGCGCGGGCCGGGCGGATGCGCGCCTGGTCGCGCTCGCGCAAAGCCTGGCGCGGGTGCGGTTCGCGGTGCTGGTGCCCGAGATCACGGGGCTCAGCGACCTCCAGGTGGCGCCGGCCCAGGCTGGGGAGATCGCCGCCGCCGCGGCCTGGCTCGCGGGGCGCGGCGACCTCGCCCGCGGCCGCCCCGTGGGCGTGGTCGCGATCAGCTATGCCGCCGGGCCGGCTCTGATCGCGGCGGCCTCGCCCGCCGGGCGCGCGGACATCGGCTTCGTGGTCACGGTGGGCGGCTATTACGACATCGAGAGCGCGGTGACCTATGTCACCACCGGCGCCTACTACGCCTCCGGGCGCTGGCGCCACGGCACGCCCAACGCCTACGGCAAGTGGGTGTTCGTCAACAGCAACGCCCACCGCCTGGCCGATTCGCGCGAGCGCGCGGCGCTGGCTGCGATCGCCGAGCGCAAGCTCGACGACCCGGAGGCGCCGATCGACGACCTCGCGCGAGCGCTCCGCGACGACGGGCGGGCGGTGCTCGCGCTGGTCACCAACGACCGCCGCCGGCGCGTCGCCGAGCTCATCGCCGCGTTGCCCGAGGCGATCCGCGCCGACCTGGCGGCGCTCGATCCGGCGGCGCGGCCGCTCGAGGACATGCGTGCGCGGCTGATCCTGATCCACGGCCGCGACGACACCATCATCCCCTATTCCGAGAGCGTCGACCTCGCCCGGCGGCTCGGCTCGGCGCGCGCCTCGCTCTATCTGCTCGACGGCTTGTGGCACGTGGACGCCGCGTTCTCGCTCGGCGACCGCCTGACCTTGTGGCGGGCCGCGGTCGAGCTGCTCGAGCTGCGCGACGGCGCGGAGAGATAGGCCACCCCCCACCTGCCTCCCCCCGCCAGCGGGGGGAGGTTCAACGTTAAATCCCTCCCCCGTGGGCGGGGGAGGGTTTGGGTGGGGGGCGAGCGCACGCGAGCCGAAGCCGGTCAACCGGGCCCATCCTTCAGCAGGGCGCGGTTGACGCAGTTGCGCAAGACGCCGGCAGTGAGGAAGTCGACGCAGGTCATCACCGCCTTCTCGCGCAAATCGACGACGCTGGTCGGGCTGTAGAAGGCGGCGTGCGGGGTGATCAGGCAGCGCCCGGCGATCCAGTCCTCGCCGGCGCGCCAGGCACGGATCAGCGGATGGTCGGCGGGCGGCGGCTCGAGGTCGAACACGTCGAGGCCGACCGCCCCCAGCTTGCCGCTCTTGAGGCCGTCATAGGCGGCGTCGAGGTCGACGATCGGGCCGCGCGCGGTATTGACCAGGATTAGGCCCGGCTTCATCGCAGCCACCGCGCGCGCGTCGATCAGGTGGCGGGTATCCTCGGTCAGCGGCGCGTGGACGGTGACGAAGTCGGCCTGCGCGAGCAGGTCGGCGAGCGCGCGCACGCGACTGATACCGAGCGCGAGCTCCTGGCCGTCGGGCACGTAGGGGTCGTAGAACACCACCCGCATGCCGAATGCCTTGGCGCGCATCGCCGCCGCGGTGCCGATCCGCCCCAGCCCGATGACGCCGAAGGTCTTGCCGCCGTGGCGGGTGACGGTGGGCGGGATCTGGTAGTTCCAGCCGGCCTCGGCGTCGGCCCGGTAGGCCTCGTTGTAGCGGGCGACGCCGCGGGTGAGCGACAGCAGCAGCGCGAGCGCATGGTCGGCGACCTCGGTCGTGCCGTAGTCGGGCACGTTGCACACCGCGATGCCGCGCGCGCCGGCGGCGGCGACGTCGATCAGGTCGTAGCCGACGCCGAGCCGGGTGATGATCCGGCATGACTCGAGCCGGCCGATAACGGCGCCGTCGATCGGCATGCGGATGCCGGTGACCATGCCGTCGCAGCGCTGCCAGACCCGGTCCGGGATCGCCGCCGGGTCGCGCTCGTTGTAGATGTCGAAGGCCACCCCCGGCGGCACCACCGCGCGCTCGACCGCATGCT
>DASWHU010000304.1:0-8167 GCA_036398035.1 Alphaproteobacteria bacterium
CATCACGCTCTAGGTCCCACGCTCGGCGGTCACCGCTCAGGGCTCGCCCTGAAGCTCGTCCATCTCCTCGTCGGAGTAGCCGAAGTGGTGGCCGATCTCGTGGATCAGCACGTAGCGGACCACCTCGGCCAAGTCGGCGCCGGTCTCGCACCAGTAGTCGAGCAGCGGCCGGCGGTAAAGGTAGACCATGTCCGGCTCGGGCGCCGGCTGGCTGACGCTGCGCTCGGTCATGGCCACGCCCTGGTACAGCCCCATCAGGTCGAACGGGCTGTCGAGGCCCATGTCGTCGAGCACCTCGTCGTCCGCGAAGTCGGTGACCTGGACGACGACGTTGCCCGCCTGGCGCCTGAGCATCTCGGGAATGGTGGCGAGCACCGCCGCCGCGATCTCGCGCAGCTCGTCCTCGCTCGGCGGGTGTCTCGGCCGGCGCGCCATGGCGTGCATCATCGCCGGCGCGGGGCGGCGGTCAAGCGAGCCCTTGACGGCGCCGGCGGCGGCGCCACCCTGGGCGGCGCGCAACCGGAAGGAGGCCAAGGCCATGTCCGAAAAGATCACCGGCGCGGCACTCGATGCGGCGCTCGCCGGGCTCGCCGGCTGGGCCCGCGTCGCGGGGCGCGAGGCGATTTCCAAGAGCTACCGCTTCGCCGACTTCAATGCCGCGTTCGGCTGGATGACGCGCGCCGCGCTGATGGCCGAGCGCATGGACCACCATCCGGAGTGGTTCAACGTCTACAACCGAGTCGAGGTGACCTTGGCAAGCCACGACGTGGGCGGGGTCAGCGCGCGCGACATCGCGCTCGCCCGCTTCCTCGATTCGCTGCCGGGGTGAGCGCCGGGTGATGGCAGGCACGCGCGCGAGCGTGCCGCGGCCGGCGCTGGTACTGGGCGTAGCCGGCGCGGCGCCGTTCGTCGCCGGCGCGCTCGCCATGCTGGTCGGGCCGGGCTGGCTCAAGCTCACCGCCTACGTCTACCTGGTCAACTACGCCGCGGTCGCGCTCGCCTTCGTCGGCGCGGTCCATTGGGGGCTGGCGCTGGCGGCGTCGCGCGCGGGCGTCGCGGTCGGCTGGTCGTGGTACGGCGGCTCGGTGCTGCCGGCGCTCGCCGGCTGGGTCGCGCTCTTGCTGATCCAGCCGGCGCCGAAGCTGGTGCTGCTCGGCTTGGGCTTCGCCGCGGTGTTCATCGCCGACGTGCGCGCCGAGCGCGCCGGCGCCGCGCCCGCCTGGTACCCGGCGCTGCGCAAGCCGCTGACCATCGTGGTGCTGGTATCGCTGCTCGGGGCGCTGGCGGCGACCTGGCGGCATTAGCGTGCGCGCAGCTCGGCGCGGCCGAGGAACACCGAGCTCGCCACGATCACCGCCGCGCCTGCGAGCGTCGCCAGGCCCGGCAGATCGCCGAAGATCAGGTAGCCGAAGCCGGCCGCGAACAACAGCCGCGAATACTCGAACGGCACCACCGCGCTCGCCTCGCCCGCGCGCAGCCCCCAGATGATCAGGGTCTGGGCGCCGGCGGCGAGCGCGCCGACCAGCGCCAGCAGCACGTACTCGCCCGCGCTCGGCGCCTGCCACACGGCGAGCGCCGGTGCCAGCGACAAGAGCGTCGAGAACACGCCGAACCAGACCAGGATGGTCAGCGGCCGCTCGGTCGCGGACAGCTGCTTGACCATGATCCGGACGCACGCGACCAGGAACGCGCCGGCGATGCCGACCAGCGCGGCGACGCCGTATTCGGCGCCGCTCGGCCCGACCATGATCGTCACGCCGGCGAAGCCGCAGGCGGTGGCGATCCAGCGCGGCGCGCGGATCGTCTCGTGCAGCACGATCGCGGCCAGCGGGATGCTGAACAGCGGCTGGGTGAAGGCGAGCGTGACCGCATCCGCGAGCGGCAGTCGGGTGAGCGCATAGAAGCTCGCCAGCATGGCGCCGACACCGAGCACGGCGCGCACGAACAAGGCGCCCAGCCGACGCGTGCGCAGCACCGCCCAGGCGCCGCCCTGGCGGTGGATGAACGGCACCACCACCAGCAGCCCGAACAGGCTGCGGAAGAACGCGATCTGCAGGCTGTCGAGGCGGGCGCCGAGCAGCTTGACGCACGCGCCCATCGCCGACAGCGCCAGCGCCGCGCCCAGCACCCATACCGCGCCGCGCAGGTTCGCCGGCAGCGCCTGCCACGATGCGCGCAGGCGCGCGAGCGCGCCCGCCGTCCCTGCGCTCACGGCTCGGGCGCGGGCGGCTGCGCCCGGCGGCGAAGCCGGGCCTCGCGGTGGGCGATATAGACCGAGCTCGCCATGACCACCGCGCCGCCGATCCAGGTCCACACATCGGGCACCTCGGCGAAGGCGAGGTAGCCGATCAGCGCCGCGAACACCAGGCGCGTGAAGTCGAGCGGATAGACCGCGGTCGCATCCGCCAGGCGCAGGCTGCGCGCGAGCGACTGGTGGCCGATGGTGGCGATCGCGCCGAGCGCGGCGAGCCAGGCGAGCTGGCCGGGGTCCGGGGTCTGCCAGACCGCGAGCGCCGGCACCAGCGAGGTCGGCGTCATCAGCAGCACCAGCCAGAACACGGTGGCATTCGCGTGCTCGACCCGCGACAACAGCTTGACCAGGATCTGGCTCGCCGCCATCAGCATCGCCGCCAGCAGCACCGCGAGCGTGGCGTCGGTGATCTCGACCAGCCCCGGGCGCAGGATGATCATCGCGCCGGCGAAGCCGATCGCGGTCGCGGTCCAGCGCCGTGCCCGCATCACCTCGCCGAGCAGCACCACCGCCGCCACCGAGATGAACAGCGGCGTGGTAAAGCTCAACGCGGTCGCCTCGGCGAGCGGCATGTGCTTGAGGCCGTAGAACCACGCGGTCATGGCGACCACCGCGAGCGCCACGCGCACTGCGTGCAGACGCGGCCGGCCCGGCTTGAGCGAGGCGAGCCCCGAGCCCGCGAGCCACGGCAGCATCGCGATCAGCCCGAAGGCCGAGCGGAAGAACACCACCACCAGCACCGGCAGCTCCTGGGCGACGTGGCGGACGATGCCGTTCATCGACGCGAAGCAGGCGCAGGCGAGCAGCATCCACAGCGCCGCCTTCAGGCCCGGGGCCGTCCCGGCCAACGCCGCCGCCGGCGCGTCTCCCGGTGGCGCCTTCAAGCTGCTCATCGCTGCACCCTATCGCCGGCCTTGCCCGCCCGCCAGCGGCGAGGCGCGCGGGACAGGCGCGCGCGCGGCGCAGGGGTTCGATTGACACGCCCCCGCTGCGCCGACTATGAACCGCAAGCGTGGGCGCCCGACCGGCGCCCGGCAGGAACAGGAGAAGGCGCGTGGCCGAGGGCTCGCCGGACGACGCCGCCAAGCGGTTCCGCGACATCGAGAAGGGCATGCTCGAGGCGTTCGAGCGCTGGCACCGCTTCCACGAGGACCTGCTCAAGCTCGGCGACTTCTCGAACTGGCTGAGCGAGTCCGAGAATCAGGTCGACCTGGTCACCTTCTTCGCCCTCGACAAGGACAGCGGCACCAGCTACCGCCAGGCGCTCGAGCACCAGAAGATGTTCCTGTCGGCGATACAGCAGCTGCTGGAGCAGATCGAGACCATGTTCGACGAGTACGAGAGCGCCAAGGGTGCGGGCGGCGAGGGCGCGGGCTGAGGCGGCGTCGACGACGCAGGCCGCGCCGCTTCGACACCGGCGGCTTCGACGATGAACAAGGTCTACGCCGACGCCCGCGCCGCGCTCGACGGCCTGCTGTTCGACGGCATGACGATCATGGCCGGCGGCTTCGGCCTGTGCGGGATTCCTGAGAACCTGATCGTGGCGCTGAGGGACTCGGGCGTGAAGCGGATCACCGTGATCAGCAACAATTGCGGCATCGACGATTTCGGCCTCGGGCTGTTGCTGCAAACGCGCCAGATCGCCAAGATGGTGTCGTCCTATGTCGGCGAGAACAAGCTGTTCGAGCAGCAATACCTGAACGGCGAGCTCGAGCTCGAGTTCAACCCGCAAGGGACGCTCGCCGAGCGCTGCCGCGCGGGCGGCGCCGGCATCCCGGCGTTCTATACCCGCACCGGGGTCGGCACCCAGGTCGCCGAGGGCAAGGAGACGCGCGACTTCGCCGGCGAGACCTATGTGATGGAGACCGCGCTCACCGCCGACCTCGCCATCGTCAAGGCGTGGCTCGGCGACAGTCACGGCAACCTCGTCTACCGCAAGACCGCGCGCAACTTCAACCCGGCGATGGCGATGGCGGGCAAGGTGACCGTGGCCGAGGTCGAGGAGCTGGTCGAGCTCGGCGGGCTCGACCCCGACCACGTCCATACCCCGGGAATCTTCGTCCAGCGGCTGATCGAGGGCGCGGCCTACGAGAAGCGCATCGAGCGCTTGACGTTGCGGGAGTAGCGCAATGGCCTGGTCACGCGAGGACATGTGCCGGCGGGCGGCGGGCGAGCTCAAGGACGGCTTCTACGTCAACCTCGGCATCGGCATGCCGACCATGGTCGCGAACTACGTGCCGGACGGCATGCACGTGATCCTGCAAAGCGAGAACGGCATGCTCGGCATGGGCCCGTTCCCGCGCGCCAACGAGGTCGACGCCGACCTGATCAACGCCGGCAAGCAGACCATCTCGGAGCTGCCGGAATCGGTCTACTTCGACAGCGCCGCCTCGTTCGCGATGATCCGCGGCGGCCACATCGACCTGTCGATCCTGGGCGCGCTGCAGGTGGCCGAGAACGGCGACCTCGCCAACTGGATGATCCCGGGCAAGATGGTCAAGGGCATGGGCGGCGCCATGGACCTGGTGGCAGGGGTCAAGCGCGTGGTGGTGCTGATGGACCACAACGCCAAGGACGGCACGCCCAAGCTGCTCAGGCGCTGCAACCTGCCGCTCACCGGCGCGGGCGTGGTCGACATGGTGATCACCGACCTCGGCGTGTTCGAGATCGGGGACGGCCGCATGCGCCTGGTCGAGATCGCGCCCGGCATCTCGCTCGACGAGATCGAGGCGCGCACCGAGGCCGGGTTCGAGGTCGTGCCCGAGCTGCCGGCGCCGGCGTGAGCGAGCCTTCCGTCACCACCTTCGCCCGCTACAACGCCTGGGCGAATGCGCGCCTGTACGACGCCTGCGCGGCCTTGCCGGAGGCGGCGTACTTCGCTCAACGCGCGTGCGCGTTCTTCACCAGCCTACACGGCACGCTCAACCACATCCTGGTCGGCGACCGGGCGTGGATGCGGCGCTTGACCGGCGAGGGGCCGGCGCCCGAACGGCTGGACCAGGAGCTGTATGCCGACCTCGCCTCGTTGCGCGTCGCGCGCGCGGCGGAGGACGCGCGCATCCTCGCCTTCGTCGAGCGGCTCGACGATGCCGCGCTCGCGCGCACGCTGATCTACCGGACCATGGCCGGCGAGACCCACGCCAACCCGGTCGGCCTCCTCCTCGCGCACATGTTCAACCACCAGACCCACCACCGCGGCCAGGCGCACGCGTTGCTCAAGGACGCCGGCGCCGAGCCGCCGCCGCTCGACCTGATCTACTTCCTGCGCGCGCGCGCCTGAAGGTTCGGATGGCGGCCGGCGCGCGCGCGGTGCTGTCGTGGAGCAGCGGTAAGGACAGCGCCTGGATGCTGCACCGGCTGCGCCAGGCGGGCGAGGTCGAGATCGTTGGCCTGCTCACGACCGTCACCGAGACCTACGCACGCGTGTCGATGCACGCGGTGCGCGACGGCCTGCTCGCGGCGCAGGCCGAGGCGGCGCGGCTGCCGCTCCATCGGGTGCCGATTCCCGACCCGTGCCCGAACGAGGTCTATGAGCGGGCGATGAGCCGGGCGATTGAACGGATCAAGGCCGACGGCGCCACCGCGATCGCATTCGGCGACCTGTTCCTCGCCGACGTCCGCCGCTACCGCGAACAACGGCTCGCCGGCACCGGGCTCACGCCCCTGTTCCCGCTGTGGGGCGAGGACACCGGCGCGCTCGCCCGCAAGATGGTCGCGGGCGGGCTCGCCGCGACCATCACCTGCGTCGATCCGAAGGCGCTCGATGCGGGCTTCTGCGGGCGCGCCTTCGACGCCTCGTTCCTCGACGACCTGCCCGCCGGCGTCGACCCGTGCGGCGAAAACGGCGAGTTCCACAGCTTCGCCCATGCCGGGCCGATGTTCGCGCGCCCGATCCCGATCCGCGTCGGCGAGACGGTCGCGCGCGGCGGCTTCGTGTTCACCGACCTGCTGCCTGCCGGCTGATCGCTGTCACGCGAACGGATTCTGGATCGTCAGCTCGCCGACGGCCTGTCCGTGGTGCATGTCCTCGGTATAAAGAACCGTACAGCCGGCCCGTCTTGCCGCGGCGATGACCAGAGCATCGTAGAATGCGAAGCCGTGATTGCGGGCAAGCGCGACCGCCGCCTCGTGCACGTCGATGGTCAAGGGGACGGGCGGATCGAGCAGCGCCCGCACCACGGCGACCTCGCTTTCGATCTCCGCCCAGCCCCGGCCGAGCTTGCGCCGCGACACGTTGACGAACTCGTTCAGCACCTGGACGCCGATCACGCCGCCCGCCGCAAGCAAGGCCTCGGCCCGGTCGCTGCGCGGATCGTTGGCGGCAAAGGCGTAAACGAGCACGTTCGTGTCGAGAAACGGCCTAGCGCTCATGCGCCTCGTCCCGGTCGAACCTGAATCCCTTGGGCAGGGGCCGCTTGAGCGACTTCAGGCGGGCGATGGCCTGCTCGCGGCTGCGGTCGCGGACAATCTCGAAACGTCGGCCGCCGGCGACCACGACCTCGATCTCGTCGCCCGCCTTCAGGTCGAGTGCCTCGACCACGGCCTTGGGCAGGCGCACGGCGAGGCTGTTGCCCCATTTGGCGACGTGCATGGCGACCTCTCTGATATACAATTACCATGTATATCATATACGCTGACTCGGCAACCTGCAAGTCACCGCGCGCGCAGCAGCAGCAGGTTGATGCCGTTGAGCTTGGCGTAAAGGTCATCGAACGCGGCCTTGAACGTGGCCCAATCGGTGTCGGTGGTCAGCGCGGCGTGGATGTCGGCGAGGCTGCGCGCGCCGTCGATGCGCGACAGGATCGCGGGCGCGAGCGGGCCGAAGGAGAAGCTCAGCGTCAGGTTCTCGAGTTGCGCGGTGAGCCGCCCTGCCGCCGCCAGCGCGCGGGCGTAGGCCTGGCCGTCGCCCTCGCGCAGCACAGGCACCATGTCGGGCGAGTCGGGCGCGGCGACGCGGCCCTCGGCGCTGCCCGCGACCGCGTAGACCACATGGCGCTTGATCGCCCCCGACAGCAGCTCGGCGAGCGCCGCGCGCTCGGGCCAGGCGAGCGCGCCCGCGCGCGCGACCAGGTCCGCATCGTGCAGGTAGGTCGCCGGCTCGTAGCGCGCGGCCTCGATGAACGAGGTGATGGCGAGCCCCGCGCCTGCGCACAGCGCAAACACCTCGGGCACGGTGTAAGCGCGGTCGCGCGCGTGCAGCAGCAAGTCGTGGAGCCCGGCATCGTCGCCATGCAGGTGATCGGCGACGAACGGGTTGCGCCTGAGCCAGTTGGTCTCGGGCAGATCCGCGAGCAGCGCGCGCGCCTGCTTAACACGCGCGGCCGGCGGGTCGTCCGCCTCGCCGAGCAGCTTGAGCGCATCCTGCACATGGTAGACGCCGGTCCGCCCGAGCGTGCCGTAGACCATCAGCCCGATCCCGCCGCCGGGGCCGAGCGCGCGCACCAGCGCGCGCAAGCCTGCGGCCGGATCGGCGAGATGGTGCAGGACGCCGCAGCAGTCGATGTAGTCGAAGCCGCCGAGGCCGAGCCCCTCGAGGTCGAGCAGCGAGCCGTCTACGAACCTGATGTTCCTGAGCCCGCGCGCCCGTGCCCGCGCCTTGGCGATGCGTGCGGTCGCGCGCGCGACGTCGAGATGCACCACCTCGGCGTCGGCGCCGGCGGTGGCGAGCTGCTGGGCGAGCATGATCACCCCGTCGCCGGTGCCGCCGCCCGCGACCAGCGCGCGGAAGCGCTTGCCCGGCCCGTAGGGCGCGCGCCCGGCGTACAGGTAGTGGATGATCTCGGCGAGGTGGCTCGGCGAGCCGGTGACCAGGCGCCGCGCCTCGTCCTCGGGCTTGCGCGCCGGGTAGGGGTAGTCCTCGTACTGCGCGCGCACCCGCGCGTCGGTGTGTTGCGCCTGCCGCGTCCTGGTCATGCG
>DASWHU010000305.1:0-1646 GCA_036398035.1 Alphaproteobacteria bacterium
GTCTCGTTGAGCACCTCGACGCCCGGCACCTCGTCAAGCCGGTCGGCGGCGCGCACCGCGTAGGCGTGGTTGAGCCGGGCGAGGCGGGCAAAGCCGTCGTCGCCCAGCAGCGCCAGGTGGATCGAGAAGGCGAGCGCGCACAGGCCCGAATTGGTGCAGATGTTGCTGGTCGCCTTGTCGCGGCGGATGTGCTGCTCGCGGGCGCTCAAGGTCAGCACCCAGCCGCGCCGGCCGTCGACGTCAACGGTCTCGCCGGCGATCCGGCCCGGCATCTGGCGCACGAAACGCTCGCGGGTCGCGAACAGGCCGAGCGGCGGGCCGCCGAACTGGAGGCCCGGCCCAAGCCCCTGGCCCTCGCCGACCACGATGTCGGCGCCCCAGGCGCCGGGCGGCTCGATCAGGCCGAGCGACAGCGGCTCGGCGACGCACGCGACCAGCAGCGCGCCGGCGCCGTGGCACGCCTCGGCGAGCTGGCTGAAGTCGCGCACGACGCCGAACAGGTCGGGCTGCTGGACGACCACGCAGGCGCACTCGGCGTCGATCGCGGCCTCGAGCGCGCTGGTATCATGCGGCCGGCGCGTGGGCGCGAGCGCCCGGTTGCGCACGATCTCGCGCCCCGAGAACCGGGCGAACGTCTCGACCGCCTCGGCATAGTGCGGGTGCAAGCCGCCCGACAGCACCGCCCGGCCGCGGCGGGTGATCCGGCTCGCCATCTGCACCGCTTCGGCGCAGGCCGAGGCGCCGTCATACATCGAGGCGTTGGCCACCTCCATGCCGGTGATCAGCGCGACCTGGGTCTGGAACTCGAACAGCGCCTGCAGGGTGCCCTGGCTGATCTCGGGCTGGTAGGGGGTGTACGAGGTCAGGAACTCGCCGCGCTGGATCAGCGCATCGACCGCGGCCGGCACGTGGTGGCGGTAGGCGCCGGCGCCGAGAAAGGCGGGCGCGGCGCTGGTCGCGAGGTTCCTGGCGGCAAACGCGGCCAATGCGCGGCCGACCTCGATCTCGCCGGCATGCGCCGGCAGGTCGAGCAGGCCATCGAGGCGCGCGGCTGCGGGCACGTCGCGGTACAGATCGTCGATGGTGCGCGCGCCGATCGGGCTCGCGGCAATGGTCTCGAGCATCGCCGCGCGGTCGGCCGGGGTCAGCGGCAGGTAGCGCATGGCCTACTCCAGGTTGCTCACGAACTCCTGATAGCCGGCGTCGTCCATCAGCCCGTCGAGCTGGCTCGCGTCGGTGATCCTGAGCTTGACGAACCAGCCGTCGCCGGTGGCGTCGGCATTGACCAGGCCGGGCTCGTCGGCGAGGCGGCGGTTGACCTCGACCACCTCGCCGTCGACCGGGGCGTACAGCTCGCTCGCCGCCTTGACCGACTCGATCACCGCCGCCTCGTCGCCCTGCGCGAGCTTGCGCCCGGCCTCGGGCAGCTCGATGTAGACGATGTCGCCGAGCTGCTCCTGGGCGTAGTCGCTGATGCCGACGGTGCCGACGTCGCCGTCGACGGTGATCCACTCGTGCTCCTCGGTATATCTGCGTGCCGCCATCGATCGTCTCCCTCCCTTGCGCGATTGCCCCGGGGCTTGTGGTCAGCCCTTGCGGTAACGGTGCGGCACGAACGGCAGCGCCGCCACCTCGGCCGGCACCTG
>DASWHU010000306.1:0-2840 GCA_036398035.1 Alphaproteobacteria bacterium
TTCGGTCAAGAAGATTAGATTGGCAATGTAGCGCTCATCGGCCGGAGCGGTAGCTCACAGCTTGAAGCGCCAGGTGGGGACGCCGGCGATTGGGAGGCGCAGCGCCAGCACGCTGCCGGTCCAGGGGTGGCGCGCGAGCACGTCCGCGGGCACGTCCACCTGCAGGCTGGTGATGAACAAGGTCTGCATGTCCCCGTCGCCGAAGCAGCACATGGTCGGCGTCGGCACCGGCACCTCGATCTTGGTCAAGAGCTCGCCGTCGGGCGCGTAGCGGTTGAGGCAGCCGGCGGAGACGCCGGCGCTCCAGTAGCAGTCCTCGATGTCGACCGCGGCGCCGTCCGGGCGGCCGTCCGCAGGCCCGGGCTCTGCGATGCGCACCCGGTTCGTGATCTCGCCGGTCGCCGTATCGCAGTCCCAGCGGTCGATCCACATGCCGCGGCTGTCGCTGTGGTACATGGTGCGCCCGTCGCCGGTCCAGCCGATGCCGTTCGACACGATCACGCCGGCGACCTTCCGCTCGCAGCCGCCGCCCGCGGTGACCCGATAGAGCGCGCCGACGGGCTGCTTCTCGGCCAGCGGGCGGTTGTCCATGCTGCCCACCCAGAACGCGCCGTCGGGGCCGATCTTGCCGTCGTTCAGCCGGTTGGTCGGCATTTCCGGTTCGGGGTCGACGATCAGCTCGAGGCGCCCGGTCGCGGGCTCGAACAGGTGCACGCCGCCGACGGTCGCCACGACCAGCGAGTCGCTCCCCGCGCACAGCCCGAACGAGCCGACCGGGCCCGGCAGGTCGAAGGTCCGCACCGCGCCCGAGCCGCGCTCGAGGGCGTAGATGCGCCCCGCCGGGATGTCGGTCCACCACAGCCGCCCGGCCTGCTCGTCCCAGACCAAGCCCTCGCCGAGGGTGCAGCGGCAGTCGAGCACGCAGTCGACGGTCGCGTTCATGGCGCGCCTCAGGCCTCCGCGCGTTCGGAATTGCGCCGCGCCTGCTCGTAGATCGCGGCGAAGATGGCGCCGGCGACCGCGGTCAGCGCGATGTTGAACGCGAACTGAAGCAGCGCGTGGACCAGGTCGCCGAGCACCAGGCCGAGCCCCTCCAGCACCAGCGACGCGACCACCAGGGCGGCGAACAGCAGCACCAGGAGCGCGAAGCAGCGCCACCAGCCCAGCGTCATGATCGCGCCGAAGCTCGCCTTCATCGCCGCGGTCCCGGACAGCTCGCTCTCGATAACGATGTAGGGCGTCAGCATGAACGCCACCGCGACGAACACGCCGGGCGCGATCAGCACCATGAACCCGACCGCGACCGCGAGCGCGTACAGGATGCCGAAGGCGATCAGCGGGCCGGCGCGGCGGAAGCCCGAGAACACCTTGGCGACCTCCACCTGCCGGTCGCGGACCAGGTCGATCATGCAGGCGCAGAAGCCGCCGTAGAGGATCACCACCACGGCCAGCATCGCCACCACCAGCAGCGCGATCAGCACCATCATGCCCGGGTTCGCCTCGCCCGCTTCGGGCTCGCCCCCATAGAGCGCGAACAGGACGCCGAACACCGGCGCGACCAGCACGATCGGCACGATATTGTAGACCAGCGCCGCCAGCATCGCGCGGCCCGGCTGGCGGGAGAACGCGCCGAGACCGGTCGCGATCGCGGCGGCGATGTCGAGCCTCTCGACAGGGCCCGCGGCTGCCGGCACGGGCGCGGCCGGCCTGCGTGCGAACCCGGCCGCCGGCGGCGGCGCCGCGCCGAACAGGGACGCGAGCCCGGCGACGCCGCGCGCGGGCGCCCAGTCGGCCATGCCCGCGGCCCACACCAGGGTGTCCGCCGTCACCTCGCCGCGGGCGACCATGTCGGCGATGGCCGCGTCCTCGAACGGGCCCGTCTGCTCGTCGTCGACCAGGACGTAATACGGCATTGCCCCCACTCCGGCGCCGCGCGCGCCGGGCGAGCCTACACCAGTGCGCGCGCCTCTGCGATCCCGCTTCCGCGCTCGAGTCATATGCATCCGATGATCGAGCGACGGGCTGGGTGGGTGTTGGGCACGCGGAGTCGCGCAGACGCGGCGGATCGGTAAGCGAACTGGGCGATTGCCGTCGCTGCGCCCGCCTTGTGCTCCGCGGCCTCCGCGCCTCCGCGTGAACCGAATCACCCGTGGCCGAATGCGCACGCGAAACGGTGCATGGGCGATGACCTCGCTGCGCCGCCGGCCTTGTCTCGACCGCCGCCATTGGCGATAACGGCGCGCGCGATTGGGGAGAAGGGGCGATGGCGTTGCTGTTTGCGAGCCCGGTCGACGATCCGGTGGCGTGGACCGTCGCGCTCACCCGGCTCGAGCCGACGCTCGAGGTGCGCGTGTGGCCCGCTGCCGGCGCGCTCGATGCGATCGAGGCGGCGCTGGTCTGGCGCCCCCCCGCCGGCCTGCTCGCAAGCCTGCCGAACCTCAAGCTGATCCAGTCGCTCGGCGCCGGCATCGACCACATCCTCGCCGATCCCGCGCTGCCCGACGGCGTGCCGATATGCCGGCTGGTCGATCCCGCGCTGACCCGCCAGATGGTCGAGTACGTGACCCTTGCCGTGCTCCACCACCACCGGCGCATGGCCGACTACCGGGAGTTCCAGGCGCGCGCCGAGTGGCACCAGCTGGCGCCGCTCGAGGGCCGGCACCGGCGCGTCGGCGTGATGGGCCTCGGCGTGATCGGCGCGGCGGTGGCGCAAAGGCTCGCCGAGTTCGACTTCACGGTCGCGGGCTGGTGCCGGACCGAGACGACGATCCCCAACGTGGCGAGCTTCTATGGGCCGGGCAGCCTCGCGCCGTTCCTCGCCCGCAGCGACGTGCTGGTCT
>DASWHU010000307.1:0-6752 GCA_036398035.1 Alphaproteobacteria bacterium
CCGGCGGTGATCTCGAACCTCTACGGCGCCGGTTTCCCGACCGAGTTCGAGTGGACCGGCACCCGCGACTACTCGGCCGTCCTGGCGGTGCCGGCGGCGCTCGCCTTCTGGCGCGAGCTCGGCCCGGCGGCGGCGCGCGACCACATGGCCAGCCTTGCGGCCGAGGCGGCGGCGACGCTGAGCGCGGCCTGGGACAGCGAGGCCGCGGCGCCGCCGGCGATGTGCGCGGCGATGGCGGCGGTACGCGCCCCGGTCGCCGGCGCCGCCGACTACGCCGCGGCGCGCGCGCTGCGCGACCGCGTACTCGCCGAGCACCGCATCGAGGTCGCGGTCAACCCGATCGACGATTCGCTCTGGGTGCGCGTCTCGGCGCATGTCTACAACAGCCCCGACCAGTACCTGAGGCTCGCCGAGGCGCTCCGCTGAGTCAGTCGGCCGGCCGGCCGGCGGCGATCATGTAGTTGACCGCGAGGTCGCGGCACAACGCCCAGCGGCCGTCGAGCGGGCGGTAGCAGACCCCGGTCATGTCCTCGATCGCGAGCCCGGCGTCGGCGATCAGCCCGGCGAGCTCCGAGGGGCGCACGAACTTCGACCAGTCGTGGGTGCCGCGCGGCAGCCAGCCGAGCAGGTACTCGGCGCCGACCACCGCAAGGGCATACGCCTTCAGGGTGCGGTTGAGTGTGGCGACGATGATCGCCCCGCCCGGCGCGACGCAGGCGCCGGCGGCGGCGGCGAAGGCGGCGAGATCGGCGACGTGCTCGACCACCTCGAGCGCCAGCACCACGTCGTAGCGCGCGCCGGCGCCGGCCAGCGCCTCGACCGGCTCGCTGCGATAGTCGATGTCGAGGCCGACCGCCTCGGCGTGCAGGCGCGCGGCGGCGATGTTGGCCGCGGCGGCGTCGATGCCGGTGACCCGCGCGCCGAGCCTCACCATCGGCTCGGCGATCAGGCCGCCGCCGCAGCCGATGTCGAGCAGCGTGAGCCCGTCGAGCGGCCGCGGCCGTTCGGGATCGCGCCCGAGGCGCGCCGCGACCGTGTCGCGGATGTAGCGGATGCGGGTCGGGTTGAGCCGATGCAGAGGCGCCAGCGGGCCGCGCGCGTCCCACCAGCGCTCGGCAAGCTGCGCGAACCGGGCGACCTCGTCGGCGTCTGCGGTGCGGTCGTCTGCGGTCGGCTGTTCCATCGCCTCGATGTCGGCTTGCGAGGGCGCCGGCGGAAACGTATGTATAGCCGCGCCCGCGGGCAACTGCGGGGTGTTTTTTGCTGCCCGCAGCTCGATCGGGAGCCGGCGCCGCATGGCCCGCATCGTACAGAAATTCGGCGGGACCTCGGTCGCAGACCTCGACCGCATCCGCAGCGCCGCCGGGCGCGTCAAGCGCGCCCATGACGCCGGCGACCGGATCGCGGTGGTGGTCTCGGCGATGGCCGGCGCCACCAACCAGCTCGACCTGTGGACGCGCAGCATCGCCCGGCTGCACGATGCGCGCGAGTACGACGTGGTCGTCTCGTCGGGCGAGCAGGTCAGCGTCGGGCTGATGGCGCTGGCGCTGCAGGACATCGGCGTCGCGGCGCGCTCGTGGCTCGGCTGGCAGGTGCCGATCCGCACCGACGGCATGCACGGCCGGGCGCGCATCACGCGTATCGACGCGGCCGAGATCGGCCGGCGCATGGACTCGGGCGAGGTCGCCGTGGTCGCCGGCTTCCAGGGGCTCGGGCCGCGCAACCGGGTCACCACGCTGGGCCGCGGCGGCTCCGACGCGACCGCGGTGGCGCTCGCCTCGGCGCTCGGCGCCGAACGCTGCGACATCTTCACCGACGTCGACGGCGTCTACACCAGCGACCCGCGCATCGTTGCCAAGGCCCGCAAGCTTGATAGAATTTCCTACGAGGAGATGCTCGAGATGGCGTCGCTCGGCGCCAAGGTGCTGCAGACCCGGGCGGTCGAGATCGCCATGCGTCACCGGGTCACCGTCCAGGTCCTGTCAAGCTTCAGCGACGCGCCCGGAACCCTTCTGGTCGACGAGGACGAGATCGTGGAAAAGGACATCGTCAGCGGCATCGCCTACAGCCGGGACGAGGCGAAGGTGACGCTCACCCGGATCGCCGACCGCCCCGGGGTGGCGGCGAGCATCTTCGGCCCGCTCGCCGACTCAGGCATCAATGTCGACATGATCGTGCAGGCCTCCTCGCACGACGGCCGCTTCACCGACCTCACCTTCACCGTCGGGCGGACCGAGCTTGCGCGCGCGCTCGAGGTGCTCGCCGGCCGCAAGGCGGACCTCGGCTACGACGAGCTGCTGTCCGATCCCTCGGTGGTCAAGGTGTCGGTGATCGGGGTCGGCATGCGCACCCATGCCGGCGTCGCCCAGAAGATGTTCCAGACCCTGTCCAAGCGCGGCATCAACATCCAGGTGATCTCGACCTCCGAGATCAAGATCAGCGTCCTGATCGCCGAGGAATATACCGAGCTGGCGTTGCGCTCGCTGCACAGCGCCTATGGCCTCGATGCCGAATGAGTCGCCCGTGGCGTTGCCGCATGGGCAAGTGCGCGACCCTGGCCGGCTCGACCGGTTGTGGCGGCGGGGCACGGCCCTGCTCGGCACCCGCTACGCGATCATGGGCGGCGCCATGTCGTGGGTGTCCGAGCGCCACCTGGTCGCCGCGATCTCGAATGCCGGCGGCTTCGGGGTCATCGCCTGCGCCGCGATGGGGCCGGCGCGCCTGAGTGAGGAGATCGCCGCCACCAAGGCGCTGACCGACCTGCCGTTCGGGGTCAACCTGATCACCATGCACCCCGAGCTCGATGACCTGATCGAGGCGTGCGCGGAGCAGGAGGTGAGCCACGTGGTGCTCGCCGGCGGCCTGCCGCGCGCCCAGGCGATCGGGCGCATCAAGGGCTCGGGCGCGCGCCTGCTGTGCTTCGCGCCGGCGCTGTCGCTCGCCCGCAAGCTGGTGCGCATGGGGGTCGATGCGCTGATCATCGAGGGCATGGAGGCGGGCGGCCATGTCGGCCCGGTCGCGACCAGCGTGCTGGCCCAGGAGATCCTGCCCGAGATCGGCGAGGTGCCGGTGTTCGTCGCCGGCGGCATCGGCCGCGGCGAGGCGATCGCCGGCTATCTCGAGATGGGCGCCAGCGGCTGCCAGCTCGGCACCCGGTTCGTGTGCGCGACCGAATCGATCGCCCATCCGGCGTTCAAGCGCGCGTTCATCCGCGCCAGCGCCCGCGACGCCCAGACCTCGGTCCAGCTCGATGCGCGCTTTCCGGTGATCCCGGTGCGCGCGCTGGCCAATGCGGCGAGCGCCCGGTTCATCGACTGCCAGCGCCAGGTGATCGCGCGCTACCAGGGGGGCGAGCTCGACATGAAGGCCGCCCAGCTCGAGATCGAGCGTTTCTGGGTCGGCGCGCTCAGGCGGGCGGTGATCGACGGCGACGTCGAGGGCGGCTCGGTGATGGCCGGCCAGAGCGTCGGCATGGTCACGGCCGAGCAATCGACCGCCGACATCATCGCCGAGCTGGTAAGCGAGGCCGCGGTGGCGCTGGCGCGCCGGGGGGATGCGGCGGAGAGCGAAGCAGCGGCGCCCGACCCGAGCGAATGACCCAGTCACCGAGCATCACCGGGCCGCGCAAGCTGTTGCAGAGGTTGCGCGATGTCATGGCCGGGCATGGCTCGGCGCAGGACCGGCTCGACCGCATCGTGCGCATCATCGCCGCCGACATGGTCGCCGAGGTGTGCTCGTGCTACCTGATGCGCGCCGGCGAGGTGCTGGAGCTGTTCGCCACCCAGGGCCTCAACCCGGATGCCGTGCACAAGACCCGGCTCAGGGTGAACGAGGGCCTGGTCGGCTACGTCGCCGGCCACGCCCGCCCGCTCAACCTGGCCGACGCCCAGTCGCACCCGCTGTTCGCCTACCGCCCGGAGACCGGCGAGGAGATCTACCAGTCGCTGATGGGCGTGCCGATCCTGCGCGACGGGCGCGTGGTCGGCGTGCTGGTGGTCCAGAACGTCACCCGGCGCCATTACGACGAGGAGGAGGTCGAGGCGCTGCAGGTGGTGGCCATGGTGCTCGCCGAGCTGGTCGCCGGCGGCGAGCTGGTGGATGCGCGCGAGCTGTTCGCCTCGGAGGACCGCCTGTCCGGGCCCGCGACCATCGAGGGCCTGTCGCTGATGCGCGGCATCGCCATGGGCACCGTGGTGCTCAAGCGGCCGCGGCCGCAGCTCGGCCGGCTGGTCGCCGACGACCCGGCGGAGGAGCGGGCGCGGCTCACCCAGGCGGTGGCGGCGCTGCAGGCGGGCATCGACCGCATGCTGGATGCGCCGGAAGTAGCCGAGGGCAGCGCCTCCCACGACGTGCTCGAGACCTATCGCATGTTCGCGCGCGACAGCGGCTGGCTCAGGCGCATCGAGGACGCCATCGGCTCCGGGCTGACCGCCGAGGCGGCGGTGATCCGGGTCCAGGAAGACAACCGACTCAGGCTCGCGCACGCCGCCAGCGGCTATCTGCGCGAGCGCCTGCTCGACCTGGAGGAGCTCGGCGACCGCCTGCTTCACCACCTCGCGGGCGATGCGGTCGGGCCGCCGCAAGCGCTGCCCGACGACATCGTGCTGGTCGCGCGCAGCCTCGGCCCCGCCGACCTCCTGGAGTACGACCGCGCCGCGCTGCGCGCGGTGGTGCTCGAGGAGGGCTCGACCACCATGCACCTGGTGATCGTCGCGCGCGCCTTCGAGATTCCGGTGGTCGGCCAGGTCCGCGACGCGCTCAGCCGGCTCGCCCCCGGCGAGACGGTGCTGGTCGACGGCAACGCCGGCCGGGTGACCGTGCGGCCGTCGGACGAGCAAGTCGGGCTGTTTCGCGCCGGCGCCGCCGCCCGCGCCGAGCAGCGCGCCTATTTCGAGACCTTGCGCGAGCGCAAGGCGCGCACCCGCGACGGTATCGAGCTGGCGCTCAACATCAATGTCGGGCTGTCGGTCGATGCCGATCAGATCGCGGCGGTGGGCGCCGACGGCGTCGGCCTGTGCCGGACCGAGATCCCGTTCATGGTCCACCACCGCTTCCCCGACGTCGCCGCCCAGGCCAGCCTCTACCGCGCCGTGCTCGACGTCGCCGGCGAGCGCCCGGTGATGTTCCGCACCCTCGACATCGGCGGCGACAAGCGCCTGCCCTACCTTCCGGTCATTCCGGAGGAAAATCCCGCAATGGGGTGGCGTGCCGTGCGCATCGGGCTGGACCAGCCGGCCATCCTGCGCCACCAGCTGCGCGCGCTGGTGCAGGCGGCGGCGGGGCGGGCGCTCAACGTGATGTTCCCGATGGTGGCCATCGTCGACGAGTTCCTGCGTGCCCGGGCGCTGCTCAGCCGCGAGCTCGACCGCGCCCGCGCCCTCGGCTCGGCGATGCCGAAGGCGGTGCGCGCGGGCGTCATGCTCGAGGTCCCGGCCCTGATGTGGCAGCTGCCGGCGCTGCTCAGCGCGGTCGACTTCGTTTCGGTCGGCACCAACGACCTGGTCCAGTTCCTGTTCGCCAGCGACCGCGGGAATCCGTTGCTGGCCCGCCGTTACGGCCTGCTGTCGCCGGCGACGCTGGCGCTGCTGCGCGACCTGGTCGCCGCCTGCGAGGTGTCGGGCGTGGCGCTGTCGGTGTGCGGCGAGGCGGCGGGCGAGCCGCTGGAGGCGATGGCCATGATTGGGGTCGGTGTGCGCAGCCTGTCGATGCCGCCCGGTCGCATCGGCCCGGTCAAGGCGATGTGCTTGAGCCTTGCCGTGGGGCCGCTTGCGCACTATCTGGAAAATCATTATCAGGCCCCGGATGCCGATCTGGGGCAAAAGTTGCGCGCGTTCGCGCGCGATCACGGCGTCAGTCTGTGAGTAAACCTTGTCGCTCCATTGGTTGCCGAGCGACTTTAAATTTGACGAGCCGGGAGCATATTTGTTTTATCGGGATTGCAAGCAAAACGCCCGACTCCCTGGTCGTCCCGTGCGTCGGTGAGACCAGAGCGCAGCGTCCTGGGGGGGCCGGGTGCAAGGTTGACGCGCGTGGCGCAAATCGAACCGATTGAGCTGGCCAAGTATCGCGAACCGGGTGTCGCGGGCTATGCCGGAGTCGGTGCCGAGATTCGCGACGCGCGCGAGGCGGCGGGCCGCACCCTGGCCGAGGTCGCCGACGCATTGCGTATCCGGCCGGTCCATCTGCAGGCGATCGAGGAGGGCCGATTCGATGACCTGCCGGGTCGGGTCTACGCGATCGGCTTCCTCAGGGCGTATGCCGGGTTCCTCGCCCTCGACCCGCAGCTGGTGGTTTCGCGCTTCCGCCAGGAGACGGCGGGGGGCGCGGCCGGTCCCGAGCTCAACTTCCCCGAGCCGCCGCCGCAGAACTGGCGGCCCAACATAGGCCTGTTCGGCCTGGCGCTGGCGATCGTCGTCGGCGCCTACGCGGCGTGGTACATGCTGCGGACCGCGGACGATCTGTCGCTGCAGCTGGTGGCGGAGGTGCCGGCGCGGCTGTTGGAGGCGGCGACGCCGCCCGCGCCACCCAGCGTCACCGTCGCCGAGGCGCCGGTCGAGGCCGAGGCCGACGCCGAGGCTGCGGTGGCGGCGATGGCAGACGTGGCATCGGCACCGACCGAGGAGGTGACGCCCGATCCGCTGCCGCGGGCGGAGGCTGCGCCCGCCACCGCCCGGCCGGAGCCTGCCGAGGACATCGTCGAGGGCACCGGGGTCGCCGCGGCCCCGCCCGAGCTGCGCCTGGGCGGCGCCGGC
>DASWHU010000308.1:0-5116 GCA_036398035.1 Alphaproteobacteria bacterium
GCGATCGTGGTCGGCGATCCGGCCGAGCACGCCGATGCCTTCGCCGCCAGCCGCGCGGCGATCACCAAGTCAGGCACCAGCACCTTGCAGCTCGCGCTCGCCGGCGTGCCGATGGTGGTGTGCTACCGGGTCAACCCGCTGACCGCGTTCCTCGCCCGCCGCCTGATCACGGTCGCCAACGTCGCCCTGGTCAACCTGCTGGCCGATGAGCCGGTCGTGCCCGAGCTGCTGCAGGAGCGCTGCACGCCGCAAAACATCGCCGACGCGCTCGATGCGCTGATCGCGGACGAGGCGGCACGCAGCGCCCAGCGCGCGGCGCTGGCGAAGGTCGCCGCCGGCCTCGGCACCGCCGCCGGCGCGCCCAGCGAGCTCGCCGCGCGGATCGTGCTCGACGCGATCGAGGCGGGCGCCGGCGCGGCCCGGCGCAAGGCCGGCGCGTGAGCGCGGTCGAGACTCAGGTGACGCGCGGCGCGGTCACCTTCCGCGCCGAGGGCATCTCGAAGGTCTACCGTACCGGCGCGGTCGCGGTGCACGCGCTGCGCGGCGTCGACATCGCGTTCTATGCCGGCGAGTTGGCGGTCCTGCTCGGCCCCTCGGGCAGCGGCAAGTCGACCTTCCTCAACATCCTGGGTGGCCTCGACCGGCCGACCGAAGGCCGCGTGTTCTTCGACGAACACGAGCTGACCGCCCTCGGCGATGCGGCCCTGACCGAGTTCCGGCGCAACCATGTCGGCTTCGTGTTCCAGTTCTACAACCTGATCCCGAGCCTGACCGCGCGCGAGAACGTGGCCCTGGTCACCGAGATCGCGCGCCGCCCGATCAGGCCCGAGGACGCGCTCGCCATGGTCGGGCTTGGCGCCCGCCTCGACCACTTCCCGGCCGAGCTGTCGGGCGGCGAGCAGCAGCGGGTCGCGATCGCGCGCGCCATCGCCAAGCAGCCCGAGGTGCTGTTGTGCGACGAGCCGACCGGCGCGCTCGACAGCAACACCGGAGTGGTCGTGCTCGAGGCGATCGACCGGGTCAACCGCGAGCTCGGCACGACCACCGCGCTGATCACCCACAACGCCGCCATCGCCGGCATGGCCGACCGCGTGATCACCTTCGCCGACGGCCGCATCGCCGGCGTGCGCGACAACGCACCGCGCCTCGCGCCCGCTCAGATCAGCTGGTAGGGTGCGGCCCCGGATGACCTCTCTCGACCGCAAGCTGGTGCGCGACCTGTGGCACATCCGCGGCCAGGCGCTTGCGATCGCGCTGATGATGGCGGCGGGCGTGGCGATGTCGGTGATGTCGCTCGGCATGCTGCGCTCGCTCGAGGAAACGCTCGGCGCCTATTACGAGCGCTACCGCTTCGCCGACGTGTTCGCGCAGGTCAAGCGTGCTCCGGACTGGCTGGCGACCCGGGTTGCCGCCATCCCCGGGGTGGGCGTGGTCGAGACCCGGATCGTCGCCGACGTGACCTTGAACGTGCCCGGGCTGCTCGAGCCGGCGACCGGACGCCTGATCTCGCTGCCCGAGCGGGGCGCGCCGCACATCGACGACATCGCCATCCGCCAGGGCCGCCGGCTCGCCCCCGGCCGCGCCAGCGAGGTGGTAGCGAGCGAGGCGTTCGCCGAGGCGAACCGGCTGGTGCCCGGCGATACGTTCAGCGCGGTGATCAATGGCGTCGAGCGCCGGCTCACCATCGTCGGCATCGCGCTGTCGCCGGAATATGTCTACTCGATCGGGCCCGGCGCGCTGGTCCCGGACGACCGCCGCTTCGGCGTGCTGTGGATGGGCAGCCGCACGCTGGCCGCGGCGTTCGACATGGACGGCGCGTTCAACGACCTCGCGCTGGCGCTGCTGCCGGGCGCCTCGCAGGACGAGGTGGTCGCGCGCCTCGACCAGCTGCTCGACCCTTACGGCGGCACCGGCGCCTACGCGCGCGAGCACCAGCAGTCGAACTGGTTCCTGTCCAACGAGTTGAAGGAGCTGACCACGCTCGCCACCATCGCGCCGCCGATCTTCCTCGGCGTCGCCGCGTTCCTGCTCAACGTCGTCGCCTCGCGCCTGGTCGAGACCCAGCGCGAGCAGGTCGGGCTCTTGAAGGCGTTCGGCTACGGCAACCTCGCGGTCGCCTGGCATTACGCCAAGCTGGTCGGCGTGATCGTGATCGTCGGCGCCGCGCTCGGCGTCGGCGCCGGCATCTGGCTCGGCCGCGGGCTGGCCGAGCTGTACACCCAGTTCTTCCGCTTCCCGTTCCTTCACTACCAGCTCGGCGGCCAGGCGCTGGCGGTGCCGGTGCTGGCCAGCATCGCCGCCGCCGCGCTCGGCGCCTTCGCCGCGCTCAGGCGCGTGTTCAGGCTCGCGCCCGCGGTCGCCATGCAGCCGCCGGCGCCGATGCGCTACGGCCGCACCGGCGCCTTCGGGCTCCGGCTCGTGAACGCCCTATCGCCGCCGTCGCGGATGATCGCCCGCCACATCGTCCGCCGTCCGCTGCGCTCGGCGCTGACCGTGGTCAGCCTGTCGAGCGCGGTGGCGGTGCTGATCGCCGCGATGTTCATGCTCGATGCGATCGATTACATGCTCGAGGTCCATTTCCACCAGAGCCAGCGCCAGGACCTGACCGTGAGCTTCACCGAGCCCGAGCCCGGCCGCGTGGTCCATGACGCGGCGCGCCTGCCGGGCGTGCTGCGCGCCGAGCCGTTCCGCGCGGTGCCGGTGCGGCTGCGCTTCGGGCATCTGAGCGAGCGCACCTCTATCCAGGGCGTCGATCCGGCGGCGACCCTGGGCCGCCAGCTCGACCACGCGCTCGCGCCGCTGTCGGCGCCGCCCGCGGGGCTGATGCTGTCGAGCTGGCTGGCGGGCGAGCTCGGCGTCGGCCTCGGCGACAGGATCACCGTCGAGGTGATGGAAGGGCGCCGCCCGGTGCGCGCGCTGCCGGTGACCGCGCTGGTCGAGGAGCTGATCGGCGCCCGCGCCTACATGCGCATGGACGCGCTCAACCGGCTGATGGGCGAGGGGCCTTCGGTCTCCAGCGTCAATCTCCAGATCGACCCCGAACGGAGCGCGGACCTCTACCGCCGGCTCAAGGAGACTCCCGCCGTCGCCGACACCGTGATCCTGACCGCGGCGCTGCAGAGCGTGCGCGACACGCTCGGCGAGACGCTGCTCAAGATGACCTCCTTCCAGATCGCCTTCGCCGCCATCATCGCCTTCGGCGTGGTCTACAACAGCGCCCGCATCTCGTTGTCCGAGCGCGGGCGCGAGCTCGCCTCGCTGCGCGTGATCGGATTCCGCCACGGCGAGGTATCGTTCATCCTGCTCGGCGAGCTGGCGGTGCTGACGCTGCTGGCGCTGCCGCTCGGCTGCGTGATCGGCCGCGGCCTCGCCTGGGCGTTGGCGGTCGGCCTGCAGAGCGACCTCTACCGCGTGCCGCTGGTGGTCGAGCGCTCGACCTACGGCCTGTCGGTGGCACTGGTGGTCGCGGCTTGGGTGGCGTGCGCGCTGGTGGTTGCATTGCGGGTTCGCCGCCTCGACCTGATCGCCGTGCTCAAGACGCGGGAGTGATCGGCGATGTCGGGCCCCGCACGGCGCATGCTCGCCACCGTCGCGGCCGCGCTGGTGGTCGCCGCGGCGCTCGCCTGGGCGTTCTGGCCCGAGCCCGTGCCGGTCGACCTTGCGGTCGCGGCGCGCGCGCCGATGCAGGTCACCGTCGACGAGGAGGGCGAGACCCGCGTGCAAGACATCTACGTGGTCTCGGTGCCGCTCACCGGCTGGCTCAGGCGGGTCCAGGTCAAGGCCGGCGACGCGGTCGACGGCGGCAAGACCGTGATCGCCACTATGCAGGAGACCGAGCCGAGCTTTCTCGATGTGCGCTCCCGCCGCCAAGGCGAGTCGCGGGTGCGCGCGGCGGAAGCGGCCTATGCGCTCGCCGAGGCCGAGCGCAAGCGCGCCCTGGCCGAGCTCGACTATGCCCGCTCCGAGTGGCAGCGCGCGCAGACGCTGGCCGAGCGCGGCAACATCTCGACCGCCGCCCGCGACCGCGCCGAGCTCGCGCTGCGCAGCCAGGAGGCGGCGCTCGCCACCGCCGAGGCCGCGGTCAATGTGCGTGCGTCCGAGGTCGAGACCGCGCGCGCCGAGCTGATCGCGCCGACGGTGGGCGGCTTCGGCGACGAGCCGGAAGGCGTCGAATTGGGCGTTGCGGTGCGCTCGCCGGTGAGCGGGCGGGTGCTGCGTGTGATCAAGGAGAGCGCGGGCGTGGTCCAGAGCGGCATGCCCCTGGTCGAGGTCGGCGACCCGGCGAACCTCGAGGTGGTGGTCGACCTGCTGTCCGAGGACGCGGTCAAGGTGGGCGCGGGCGATCCGGTGCTGATCGAGCAGTGGGGCGGCCAGGGCGAGCTCGCCGGCCGGGTGCGCCGGGTCGAGCCCTACGGCTTCACCAAGGTCTCGGCGCTCGGCATCGAGGAGCAGCGGGTCAACGTGGTGATCGACTTCACCGATGCGCGCGAGAAATGGCAGGCGCTCGGCCACGGCTTCCGGGTCGAGGTGCGGATCGTCATCTGGCAGGCGGACGACGTGCTCCAGGTGCCGATCGGCGCCATGTTCCGCATCGGCGACGCGTGGGCGGTGTTCGTCGATACCGGCGGCCGCGCCGCCCGCCGCACCATAGAGGTCGGCCACCTGAACGACCGCACCGCAGAGGTGCTGTCGGGGCTGGACGAGGGCGAGGCCGTCGTCCTCCACCCCAGCGACCGCGTCGCCGAGGGCGCGCGCATCTTGAAGCGGCTGGTGGAGTGACCGCGCCGGTGCCCCTGGTCTGCTATGCTGGGCGCGGCCAACGAGGGAGAGGGCGATGAGCGGCTTGGCGCGGTGGGCATGGGTGATCGGCGTGGTCGCGGCAGCGGCGGCGCCGGCGCGCGCGGCGGACTACGACGCGGCAATCGCGGCAACGGCGGCGGCGATCGAGGGCAAGGTGATCGCCTGGCGGCGCGACATCCACCAGAACCCCGAGCTCGGCAACCGCGAGGTCCGCACCGCCGCGCTGGTCGCGGATCATCTGCGCGGCCTCGGCTTCGACGAGGTGCGCACCGGCATCGCCCACACCGGCGTGGTCGGCATCCTGCGCGGCGGGCTG
>DASWHU010000309.1:0-4057 GCA_036398035.1 Alphaproteobacteria bacterium
GGCCATCAGATCGTCGCCGTCGGCTGGACGCCGGTCGCGGACGCGGCGTCGGCGGCGCTGTTCGCCGGCCGCATCGAGGCGGCGGGGCGCCAGATGTACGGCGAGACCTCGATCCCGCACGCGCTCCGCTTCTGCATGGAGCTGATCGAGAGCAACGGCATCGAGGGCCAGCGCAAGGCGATCGACCTCTCGGGCGACGGGCCGACCAACTTCGGCCGCCCGCCGGACGAGATGCGCGACCGGGTGAATGCCGCCGGCATCGCCATCAACGGGCTCGCCATCCTCAACGAGTTCCCGCACCTCGACGACTACTTCGCCGCCCACGTGGTCGGCGGGCCGGGCGCGTTCCTCGAGGTCGCCGCCGACTACCGCGACTTCGCCGAGGCGATCCGGCGCAAGCTGATCCAGGAGATCGAGGGCGTCCCGGTCGGCTACTTGGTGCCGAACAGCCGGTCGCCGGCGTCGCCCAATCCGGGCACGATGTAGCCGTGCTCGTCGAGCCCGCGGTCGATGGCGGCGGCGAACACGGGCACGTCGGGATGGGCGGCGTGAAACACCGCGATGCCCTCGGGCGCCGCCACCAGGCACACGAACTTGATCGCCTGGCCGCCCGCGTCCTTGAGCCGCTGGACCGCGGCGACCGCCGTGTTGCCGGTCGCCAGCATCGGGTCGACCACGATCACCAGCCGCTCGGCCAGGTCCTCGGGCACCTTGAAGTAATACTCGACGGCGACGAACGAGGCCGGCTCGCGGTACAGCCCGATATGCCCGACCCGCGCCGACGGCAGCAGGTCGAGCATGCCTTCGAGGATGCCGTCGCCGGCGCGCAGGATCGACACCAGGCACAGCTTCTTGCCGGCCAGCATCGGCGCCTCCATCACCGCGAGCGGCGTCTCGATGCGCTCCGCGGTCACCGGCAGGTCCTGGGTCACCTCGTAAGCGAGCAGCATGCCGATCTCACGCAGGAGCTGGCGGAACTCCTGCGTCGACGCCTCCTTGCGCCGCATCAGGGTGAGCTTGTGCTGGACCAGCGGGTGATCGACAACGGTCACGTTCTCGGGCATGGCACGGACCTTGCGGGGCGCGAGCGCTACCAAACTAGAACACCGTGCCGTCGCTGGCGACGCGGATCGGCGGCCCGCCGTCGGCGCGCAAGCTGGCGGCGATCTTGCGCCCCGCCCGCCAGGTGCCGCCCTCAAGCAGCTTGACCAGCGGCAGGCTGGCCGCGTCGACGTCGAGCCGCGCGCGCACCGCATCCGCCAGCCGGTCGAGCAGCGCCACGGTCAGCGCCCGCCACTCTACCACGATCTCGCCGTCCACCGGATGGACCTCGGCCAGCACCGCGTCGTGCTTCGGCGCCAGCACGCCGAGGTCGACCAGCAGGCCGCCGTTGCGATACTCGGCGAGGCCGGTGAGCGCATCGAGCTCGGTGACCTCGAGCCCTGCCTCGGCGAGCGGCTCGACCAGCGAGTAGGTCAGCCACTGGGCGAGCTTGTGGAACGGCACCAGGCCGTCGGTGAGGTCGCGCGTGCGGATCGCCGGATGCCGCCAGACATCGCCCAGCGACACGCCGTCGACGCCCGGCCGTCCGGGCCAGACCGCGCCGAGCGCGCGCAGCACCGCATCGAGGATGGCCGGTGCCGGCACCCGCCCGTCCCGCGCCCGCCCGGCCAGATAGTTGAACAGGTTGCCGATCCTGGGCGCGGTGGCGCCGAACATGTCGGGCGCCGCGGCAAGCGCTTCGCCCAGCCGGCGCAGTACCGCCGCCCGACCGTCTAGCCCGACCAGCGGGTTGTCGTCGCCGACCTGGAACGCCGCCGCCAGGCTGCGCGCATCGATTCTCGCCAGCGCCGCGGCGTCGGCCCTGAGCGGCGCGCCCGGGCGCGCCGACAGGGTGCCCGCGGCGAACAAATGCAAGCTTGCCGCCGCGAGGCCTTCCGAGCGCCCGAGGCAGGCGCCCGACCCGGGCTCGCGGAAGCGCCAGCCCGCGCCCGCGCCGGCGTCGAGCAGGACGCTGGTGACCGCGAGGTCGATGCGGATGCGCGCGACCTCGTCGGGCGCGGTGTTGGCGAGACCGCGGGCGAGCGCCCCCCAGCGGTCGATGCCGCCGGCCGAGAACTGCCGCCAGCGGCTGTGGAGCGGCACCTCGAGCGTCGGGTACGACTCCGCGATCACCTCGGCGACGTAATCCGCGGCGGCGTCGATCCGGTCGGCGTCGACGGCGAAGTGGTCGAGCCGGTCGCGTTCGGCGAGCTCGAGCAGCGCCGCGCAGCGGCTGCGGATCGCCGCCGGCGAGCGCAGCCAGGCGAGCGCCGCCGCCGGCTGGTGCAGCGCTTTCAACCGGCCCCTACCGTCCGCGCGGCGCGGCCGGCGGGCCGTCGGCGGAGAAGTAGCCGGCGGCCTTCTTGGCGTCGATCTCGACATGGGCGTCGTCGGGGATCAGCTCGGGCGGGATCGGCACCCGCTCGGCGATCTCGATGCCCTGGCGGACGATGGCGTCGTACTTGGTGTTGCTCATCGACACGAAGCGGTCGATGCGCGTAATCCCGAGCCAGTGCAGCACGTCGGGCATGAGCTCCTGGAAGCGCACGTCCTGGACGCCGGCAACGCATTCGGTGCGCTGGAAGTAGGCCTCGGCGCGGTCGCCGCCGTCCTGGCGCTTGCGCGCGTTGTAGACCAGGAACTTGGTCACCTCGCCGAGCGCGCGGCCCTCCTTTCGGTTGTAGACGATCAGCCCGGCGCCGCCGGCCTGGGCGGTGGCGACGCACACCTCGATGCCGTGGGCGAGGTAGGGCCGGCAGGTACACATGTCCGAGCCGAACACGTCCGAGCCGTTGCACTCGTCGTGCACCCGGCAGGCGAGCGGGCGGTGGGGATCGGTGAGCGCGCCGACCTCGCCGACGAGGTAGACCGTGACGCCGCCGATCGGGGGCAGGAACACCTTGAGGTCCGGCCGGGTGACCAGCTCGGGGAACATGCCGCCGGTGTGCTCGAACAGGGCGCGGCGGAGCGCATGCTCGTCGACCCCGCAGCGCTTGGCGATGCCCGGCAGGTACCAGACCGGCTCGATCGCGGCCTTGATCACCCGCACGTCGCCCTTCTCGGTCAAGAGCTCGCCGTCGGCCTTCAGGCGGCCGGCGCGCACCGCGTCGGCAAGCTCGGCCATCCTGATCCGCGCCTTGGCGACCGCGATCGTCGGGCGGATGTTCCAGCCGTCCTTGAGCCGGTCGCCGAACACCTCGGCGACCTGGTGGCCGTAGGGGTCGAGCGAGACGATCCGGTCCGCATCGGCCCATTGCGGGAACGGCCCGATCGTCGCCGCCGGCGCGGTGTCGGTGAGGTCCGGCACGTGCACCGGGTCGAGGCTCTGCGCGGCGATCGCAAGCGCGCGATAGAGCGCGTAGCCGCCGGCATGGGCGCCGATCACGTTGCGCCGGGCGAGATCCGTGAGCGTGCCGATCACCGGCCCGCGCTCGGCCGCGCTGGCCGCGCCCCAGGCGATCGGCGGCGCCTTGCCGGCGCCCGCGCCCGGATGCGAGGCGAGCCTGATATGCCTCTGCTGCGGCTTCTTGATGTCCATCGGACGATGCCTCCGTCTCGGTGGCGTCCCGCGGCCGGTGCCCTTACCCGGCCCCAGAACGCAAAACAGCCAGCAGTTTTTCCCGCTGGCTGCGCGCGGACGGCCCAAAGCCGCCGTCGAGGCGCGATTTGCCGGAAGCGAATGAATCTACACCGAACCCGCCCCGCGCACAATCGCCGCCCAAAGACCGGCTACTTGCGCAGGTCGACCAGGTCGCCGTAGGTCTCCGGCCGCCGGTCGCGGTAGAACTGCCACAGCTCGCGTACCTCTCTTATCTGGTCGAGGTCCATGTCCGCGACCACCAGCTCGTCGTCGGACTCGCTCGCCTGGGCAATAATCTTGCCGCGCGGGTCGACCACGTAGGACGAGCCGTAGAAGCGGCCGATGTTCCACGGCGCCTCCTCGCCGACCCGGTTGATCGCGCCGATGAACACGCCGTTGGCGACCGCCGCCGCCGGCTGCTCGAGCTGCCACAAA
>DASWHU010000310.1:0-12209 GCA_036398035.1 Alphaproteobacteria bacterium
GGGTCACCGTCGCCGCGACCAAGTGGCCGGCGCGCACGACACGAGAGGACGAGCCATGGCCGTGACCATCTACCACAACCCGCGCTGCAGCACCTCGCGCCGGACCCTGGAGCTGCTGCGCGCGCGCGGCATCGAGCCCAGGGTGGTCGAGTATCTCAAGGACCCGCCCGACGCGGGCACGCTCAAGCGGCTGTTGAGGATGCTCGGCCTTAAGCCGCGCGAGCTGATGCGGCGGAAGGAGTCCGCCTACACGGACAACCGCCTCGACGACCCGGGCCTCGGCGAGGAGGCGCTGGTCCGGGCGATGGTCGCTCACCCGATCCTGATCGAGCGCCCGATCGTGGTCAGCGGCGCCAAGGCGGCGCTGGGTCGGCCGCCCGAGTCGGTGCTCGACATCCTGTGAGGCGATGAGCGACTACGAACACGGCGGCGGGGGCTGGCCGATGTGGCCGCTGATCGTGGCTGCGCTGGTGCTGCTGTCGGTGGGCGTGGTGGCGCTCGACCGCCTGGCGCCCGGGGTGCTCGGCAGCGAAGCGGGCGCGATGCGCTTCGTCTATCTGATCCTGTTGCTGCTGATCCTCGGACCGGCGCTGTTCGCCGGGCCCTTGGCGCGCGCACTCCGCCACCTGGTGGTGTGGGTGGCGGCGGGCGCGGTGCTGGTGCTCGGCTACACGCTGTGGCAGCGCGGCCAGCTCACCGGCGAGACGGTCGGCGGCGAGCTGTTGCCGGCGCAGGATTCGGCGGCGCACGAGAACCAGGCCCGCTTCGTCGCCAACAGCGACGGCGACTTCCTGATCACTGCGCGGGTCGACCACAGCAACGTCCGCTTCCGGGTCGACACCGGCGCCAGCGACGTGATGCTGACCCGCGCCGACGCCATCCGCATCGGCTTCAACCCCGACACCCTCGACTACACCCGTGCCTACATGACCGCCAACGGCAAGGTGTTTGCGGCCCCGGTGCGGATCGGCCGCATCGTGGTCGGCGACGTCACCATCCGCGACGTCGTGGCCTCGGTCGACAACGGCAAGCTCGACGTCTCGCTGCTAGGCATGAGCTTCCTGTCGCGCCTGTCCGGCTACGAGGTCCGCGACGGCGTCTTGATCCTCCATCAGTAGCGCGCTAAAGGTTGCGCGCCTTCTCGCGCAGCACGAACTTCTGGATCTTGCCGGTGGAGGTCTTGGGCAGCGGCCCGAACACCACCGTCTTGGGCGCCTTGAAGCGCGCCATGCGCGCGCGGCAGAAAGCGATCAGGTCCGCCTCGCTGACCGGCGCGGCGCCGGGCTTGAGCTCGACGAAGGCGCACGGCGTCTCGCCCCAGGTGTCGTCGGGACGCGCCACCACCGCCGCCTCCATCACCGCGGGATGGCGGTAGAGCGTGCCCTCGACCTCGATCGAGGAGATGTTCTCGCCGCCCGAGATGATGATGTCCTTGGAGCGGTCCTTGAGCTCGATATAGCCGTCGGCGTGGATGACGCCGAGGTCGCCGGTGTGGAACCAGCCGCCGGCGAACGCTTCCTCGGTCGCCTTCGGGTTCTTGAGGTAGCCCTTCATGACCACGTTGCCGCGCATCATCACCTCGCCCATGGTGGCGCCGTCGGCGGCGACCGGGGCCATGGTCTCGGGCGCCATCACGGCGAGACCCTCGAGCACCGGATAGCGCACCCCCTGGCGCGCCTTCATGCGCGCCTGCTGCTCGATCGCGAGGGCGTCCCATTCCTCGTGCCAGGCGCACACCACCGCCGGGCCGTAGCACTCGGTCAGGCCGTAGACATGGGTGACGTGGAAGCCGTTCCGCTCCATCGCCTCGATCACCGGCGGCGGCGGCGGCGCGGCGGCGGTCATCACCTCGATGCGCCGGTTGATGCGCGCCAGCGCGGCCGCATCCGCATTGGCGACCATGTTGAGCACGATCGGCGCGCCGCAGAAGTGGCTCACCCCGTGCTCGGCGATGGCGCCCAGGATCTGGCCGGCCTCGACCCGGCGCAGGCACACATGGGTGCCGGCGAGCGCGGTCACCGTCCACGGGAAGCACCAGCCGTTGCAGTGGAACATCGGCAGCGTCCACAGATAGACCGGGTGCGGCGGCATCGCCCAGACCATCAGGTTGCCGATCGCGTTCAGGAACGCGCCGCGATGGTGGTAGACCACGCCCTTGGGGTTGCCGGTGGTGCCCGAGGTGTAGTTGAGCGAGATCGCCGCCCACTCGTCCTCGACCGGAACGCCCTCGAAGTCGGCCGCGCCCTCGGCGAGGAAGGACTCGTACTCGACCTCGCCCAGCCGCTCGCCCGCGCCCCGGTAGGACGGGTCGTCATAGTCGATCACCACCGGCGGGCGCGCCATGCCGGCGAGCGCGTCCTTGATGACCGGGCTGAACTCGCGGTCCGAGATCACGAGCTTGGCCTCGCCGTGCTCGAGGATGAAGCGGATCGCGCCGGCATCGAGGCGCACGTTGAGCGCGTTCAGCACCGCCCCCGCCAGCGGCACGCCGTAATGCGCCTCGAGGATCGCCGGCACGTTGGGCGCCATCACCGCCACCGTGTCGCCGGCGCCGATGCCGCGCCGGCTGAGCGCGCCGGCGAGGCGGCGGCAGCGGGCGTCGAACGTGCGGTAGTCGACGCTCTTTCCGCCATGCACCCAGGCGGTACGCTCGGGGTAGACGGTGCAGGCGCGCTCGAGGAAGCTCAGCGGCGTCAGCGGCCGGTGGTTGGCCGGGGTCTTGTCGAGCCCGACCTGGTACGGGTTGGCGCCCATCCGCTCAGCCGTCGAAGCGGTACAGCCGGGCCGGGTTGTCGACCAGGATGCGCGCGCGCGCCGCCTCGTCCGGCACCTGTGCGGCGAGCGCGTCGAGGAGGTCGGCGTCGTTGGGCATCGGCGCCTCGAGCGCCGGGTGCGGCCAATCGGTGCCCCACACGCAGCGCTCGGGATTCGCCGCCACCAGCGCGCGCGCGAACGGAATCGCGTCGTCATAGGGCGCGCCCGCGGCGGTGATGCGGTAGTTGCCCGACAGCTTGACCCAGCAGCGCCCGCCCGCGAGCGCCTCGAGCAGGGCGCGGAAGCCCGGATGGCCGATGCCGTGGGCGGCGTTCATGTGGCCCATATGGTCGACCACCACCTCGACCGGCAGCGCGCGGATGGCGGGCAAGAGGTCGGGCAGGTCGCGCGCGTCGAGCAACAGCTGGAGGTGCCAGCCGAGCGGCGCGATCCGGCGCGCCAGCGCGGCCGCGGCGTCGAGCCCGACCCCGCCGGCATATTGGAGATTGAGCCGCACCCCGCGCGCACCCGCCGCGTCCATCGCCTTGAGCTCGGCCTCGACGATGCCGGGGTCGACCACCACCACCGCGCGGCAGTCGCGCCCGTAGGCCCTGACCGCGGCCATGGCGACCCGGTTGTCGGCGCCGTAGACGCTCGGCTGGACGATCACCGCGCGCTGGATGCCGAGGATCGACAGCATGTGCCGATACGCCTCGAGCGGCGCCGGCGGCGGCGTGTAGGCGCGCGCCGCGACCATCGCTGCCTCGGACAACGGCGCGAACACATGCGCGTGGCAGTCGCAGGCGCCGGCCGGGACCTCGAGCCGGGGCTGGCGCGTGTGCGGGTCGGGACCCTGGCAGGGAGCGGTCATGGCCGGAGGTCAGGTGCCGACGGTGCCGTAGGCGCCGACGCCGATGATGAAGCGCCCGACCCGGATCACGTAGCTCACCTTCGGCTCGAACTCGCCCGTGCACGGGTTGATCCACTCATACTCGACCCAGCCGGTGCCGCGCTCCGCCGCCACCGAGATCATTTCGCGAATGTAATAGTGGCCGTCGGCGGTGTGCGCATCGACCGCCGCGCTGCCGACCGAGTTCGGAAACGCGCCGTTGGCCCACAATGTGCCGTCGAAGTCGATCACGAACACATACAGGTCGCGGTCGATGAAGCCGCCGTCGGCGATCATGAAGGTGGTGAACGCCCGCTTGGGACCCGCCTGCTCGAGCAGCGCCGCCGCGCGCTCGGCGAGCGCCTGCGCCTCGGCCGGGCCCGCCGACTCGCAGGCCGGGGCGGCGCCGGCCGGCGGCGCCGACAGCATGGCGGCGAGGGCGAGCGCCGCCGCAGCCCTGTGTCCCGGCCGGGAATGGCCCGTCGCTGGCGCTTCGCACGACATCTCACCCGCCTCTGCTCCCGACCGCGTCGAGCGCGCATCATGGCGCAGCCCGGGCCGCTCCGACAAGGCCCCGGTACATCCGGACGCACTGCCGGCGGCGCGGTTACGGCCGGCACCTCGGGGCGCGCTCCGGCGCAAGCGGAAGTGCGCAACGGATCGCCCCTACTCGCTTGCCGAGCATTGCAAGTGCCCTAATTTCCTAGGTTGTTATGGAACGCGAAGGTCTCGTGTTACACGCAGGGGTTGTACACGGGTCGAAGCGGAGGAGCGGGATGGCGGACGACGTGCTCGCCGCCGTCCTCGATACGGTAGCTGCCTGGATCGTCCGCTGCGACAGCCGCGGCCGGCTGATCGACGTCAACCAGGCGTGCCTTGCCGCCACCGGCTACGACCGTTCGGACATCGTCGGGCGCCCGGTGTGGGATACGGTCATCCCGCCGGATCAGGCCGACGAGGTGAAGCGCGTGCTCGCCGATCTGGTCACGGGCAAGCAACCCAGCCGGTTCATCAACGATTGGGTGGCCAAGGACGGCTCGCGCCGCACCGTCGCGTGGTCCAATTGCGTCACCACCAATAAACGCGGCGCGGTCGATGCGATCATCGGCACGGGCATCGACATCACCGACTCGGTGAAGGTCGAACGACACCTCGGCGACAACGAGCGCTTCGTCCAGGCGCTGGTCGACAACGCGCTCGACCTGATCACCGTGATCGACGCCGACGGCACCATCCGCTTCTCGAGCCCCTCGATCGAGCGCGTGCTCGGCTACAAGCTGGAAGAGCGGGTCGGCAGGAACGCGTTCGAGTTCGTGCATCCCGACGACGCGGAGCGCGTGCGCCAGGCGATCGCCCGCGGCCTCAAGCCCGGACGCGAGATCGAGACCGCCGAGTACCGCTATCGCGCCGCCGACGGGACCTGGCACTGGCTCGAGTCGGTCGGGCGCAACCTGATCGCAGACCCCGCCGTCGGCGGCATCGTCATCAACTCGCGCGACGTGACGATCCGGCGCGAGCTCGAGCAGCGCTACCAGGCCATCGTCGAGCAGTCGCCCGACGCGATCATGGTCATCGACCCGGAAACGACGCTGATGCTGGCGTTCAACCGGGCCGCCTGCGAGGTCCACGGCTACAGCGCCGAGCAGATGCGTGCGCTGACCATCGCCGACTACGACTTTGGCGAGACCCCAGACGAGATCCGCCGGCGTATCGAGCGCGTCTTGGCCGCCGGCACGGACGACTTCGAAACCCGGATGCGCCGCGGCGACGGCGAGATCCGCGACGTCCAGGTACGCCTCTCCCTGATCGAGATTTCGGGCCGCCCGGTGCTCAACGCCATCGTTCGCGACATCACCCTGCACAAGCGGGCGCAAGAGGCGCTGGCCAAGAGCGAGCTCAGGTTCCGCGACCTGGTCGAGACCACGCCCGACTGGGTGTGGCAGGCGGACGAGAACGGCGTCTTCACCTATGCCAGCCCCCAGGTGAAACAGCTTCTCGGCCATGAGCCCGAGGCGGTGCTGGGGCACACGCCGTACGATTTCATGCCGCCCGAGGAGGCCGAGCGCGTGCGCGCCGAGGTCACCGGGCTGACCCGCGGGCAGGGGCCGTTCGAGCATCTCCAGAACGTCATGCGCCACAAGGACGGCCGCCTGGTCGTGCTGGAGACGAGCGGCGTGCCGGTGCTCGCCCCCGACGGGGCCTTCCGCGGCCATCGCGGCATCGCCCGCGACGTCACCCAGAGCCGGGCGGCGATGCGCGAGCTGCAGCGGACCAATCGTCTGCTCGTGCTCATCCGCCGGTGCAACCAGGAGCTCGTCAGGGCACGGGACGAGACCGCACTTCTGGCAAGCATCTGCCGCCTGACGGTCGAAGAGGGCGGCTACCGGTTCGCCTATGTCGGATTCGTCGACGGCGATCGGAAGGAGACGCTGCGCCTGCTTGCCTCATATGGCGAGGGCGGAGGTTTCCTCGACGCGTTGCGACTCCCCGACGGCGAAGATCGGATCGCCGACGACGTGCCGCGGCGAGCCGCCGCCGATAGCCGGGGCGTGCCGGCGGTGGTCCGCGACATCGCGGCCAACGGCAAGGCCACGCCCTGGCGCGACGCCGCGCTTGCCGCCGGATTCGCCTCCCGGGCGAGCTTTGCCTTGAAGGTCGGCGATCGGGTCATCGGGGTGCTCAACGCGTTTTCGGCGGCGGCCGATGTTTTCGACGACGACGAGATCAGGCTGTTGCGCGAGCTTGCCGACGACCTCGCTTTCGGCATCGTGTCGTTGCGCGAGACCGGCCGGCGCTTGCAGGCGGAGCAGAGGCAGCTCGAGCTGGAGCGCCAGCGCGAGCAAGCGCTGATCCAGACCATCGATGCGATCGCGCTCGCCGCCGAGGCGCGCGACCCCTACACCAGCGGCCACGAGAAGCGGGTCGCCCGGCTGGCCAAGGCGATTGCGGTCGAGATGGGCCTGCCGGCGGACCAGTGCGAGGGCATCGGGCTCGCCGGCGCGATCCACGACATCGGCAAGCTCCATGTGCCGATGGAGATTCTCGCCCGCCCCGCGCGCCTGAACGCGGCCGAGTTCGAGCTGGTCAAGGCACATGCGCCGATCGGCTACAACATTCTCAAGTCGATCCAGTTCTCGTGGCCGGTCGCCGAGGCGGTCTACCAGCACCACGAGCGCTGGGACGGCTCGGGATACCCGAATGGGCTGAAGGGCGAGGCGATCATGCTCGAGGCCCGCATCCTCGGCGTCGCCGACGTGATCGAGGCGATGGCGAGCCACCGCCCCTACCGGCCGGCGCTCGGCATCGACGCCGCGTTGCTCCACGTCCTCCAGAACAGGGGCGTTCTGTACGATCCCCGCGTCGTCGACGCCTGCCTTGTCGTCTGCAAGGAGTCCGACCCGTTTTTCGACGATGCCGCGCCGTCGCCCATGTCCAACTGAGGGATGCGCCGATGAAAGCCAGCCAACGATGTGACCATTGCCAATTCTGGGTCTCGCTGTGGTCGCTCAAGCGCAAGGCCGCGGAACCTGGCCAGGACGGCGCCGAACGTCGCTCGAAGCGCGGGCAGTGCCACCGCCGCGCGCCGCAGTCGAGCGCGCTGACGGTGTTCTGGCCGTGGACCCTGGCCGAGGACCGCTGCGGCGAGTTCGAGCCGTGGCCCGACGAGCGGCGCAAGCCGGCTCATGGCGGCAAGGTGATGGCGCCGGGTCCAGCTGGTGCGGAGCATCGGCAGGTGCCGCCTCACGGCGCCCGGCATGAACATCTCGGGACGGGGGTTCGGTGATGAACAGGTACCAGCTTTGCAGCCGTTGCCGGTTCTGGGTATCGCCGCGCGGGCCGGGCCGGTTCTGGTCCGGCCTCGGCGGCGGCAGCCGGCGGTCGAAGCGCGGCCAGTGCCGCCGGCACGCGCCGCGGGCGAGCTCGCTGACGCCGCACTGGCCGTGGACGAGGGCCGACGACGTGTGCGGCGAGTTCGAGCTGCGGCCGGACGAGCATCGCGATCTTGAGCCGTCGCCCGCACCGGCGACGGGCGGCCTCGAGACGATTTCGTGAGTGACGCGCCGGCGCGGCTGAAACGGGCGTCATCGCGGCCGCGCACCGTGGCGGCCACGACTCGAAGGCGGATGGCGAAGGCCGGCCGGATGGGCGCATCGCGGCACCGGCAGGCGGGTGTTGAGCGGATGCGGTGATGACCGCTTCACAGGCCGGTGTCCCCGCGCGGCGGTCGCCGCGCGCCCACGCCGCGATCACCTATGCGGTCCTGTTCGTGATCGCACTCGCGCCGATCGTCGCGCTCGGCGTCTACGCGCACCGGGCCGCAAGCACGGCGATCGACCGCCTGGTGCGCAGCAACAACCTGGCCGCCGCGACCCTTACCCGCGGGCTGGTCGAGCAGGAGTTCACGCAGTGGGTCGGCAACCTGGTCGGGTTCGCGCGCCAGCCCGGGCTGATCGACTCGGTGCGCCGCCACGATGCGCCTGCGGTCGCCAGCCGGCTCGAGCCGCTGGTCGAGTCCCAGCCCCACATCGTGCGCGCCTTCGTCACCGATCCCGAGGGCCTGTTGTGGAGCGACTATCCGCCGGCGCCCGAGTCGCTGGGCCAGACCTTCGCCCACCGCGACTGGTACCGGGGCCTGTCCGCCTCCTGGCAGCCATACGTCTCGGCGGTGTATCGCCGCCACGCCGCGCCGCGGCTGCTCCTGGTCGCGATCGCGGCGCCGATTCGAGACCCGGACAGCGACCGGGTGATCGGCGCCGTGGTCTATCAGGTGACGCCGGAAGCCTTGACCCGGACGCTCCGCCAGCTGGTCGTCGGCCACGACGGTTTCGTCTACCTGATCGACCACGCCGGCGCCCTGGTCGCGCATCCCGGAATCGACCTTCAAGCGCGGGAATACAACGACTATGCGGACTCGAGGCCGGTCACCGAGGCGCGCGCGGCCGGCGTGACGACGGTCGAATACGCGGACCCGCTGAGCCGCGCCGACATGCTTGCGACCGCGGTCACCGCGACCGTCGCCGGCCACCAATGGGTGGTGGTCGCCCAGCAGCCCCTCGCTGCCGCCTTTCGCGCGACCCGCCTGCTCGCGGCGCAGATCGGCGGCGCCGGGCTGCAAGTGTTCGCGGCGCTGAGCGCGCTGTTCTTCGTGCTCGGCGGATACCATGTGCGGATGCGGCGCCTGAATCTGCGTCTTGGCCATCTCAACCGGGCGCTGTCGCGCGAGAACCAGGATCGCCGCCTGGCCGAGCAGGCGCTGTCGCAGGCCAACGACCAGCTCGAGCGACGGGTCGAGGACCGCACCCGCGAGCTGCGCGAGACCGAGCAGCAGCTGGTGCAGACCCAGAAGATGGAGGCGATCGGCCGGCTCGCCGGCGGCATAGCGCACGACTTCAACAACATGCTGACCGTGATCATCGGCTACGCCGACCTGATCCTGCACAGCCCGCCCAAGGACGAGTCGCTGCGGGCGAAGGTCGTCCAGATCCATGACGCCGGCGTCCGCGCCAGCACCCTCACCAAGCAGCTTCTGGCGTTCAGCCGCAAGCAGGTCCTCAAGCCGGAAATCATCGACCTCAACGACGTCCTGAGACGGATGGACCAGATGATGCGCCGGCTGATCGGCGAGGACATCGATCTTTTGACCACGTTCGATCCCGACCTCGACCCGGTCGAAGCCGACCCCGGCCAGATCGAGCAGATCATCATGAACCTGGCGGTCAACGCCCGCGACGCGATGCCCGGCGGCGGCAAGCTGACCATCGGCACCGCCAATGTCGACCTCGACCCGGACTACGCGCGCACGCACCCCGGCGCGCAGCCCGGCTGGCATGTGATGATCGCGGTCGCCGATACCGGTTGCGGCTTCGACGCCGCGACCCGCGCGCGCATCTTCGAGCCGTTCTTCTCGACCAAGAAGGACAGCGGCGGAACCGGCCTCGGGCTGTCGACGGTCTACGGCATCGTCAAGCAGAGCGGTGGCAACATCTGGGTGTACAGCGAGCCCGGCAAGGGCACCACGTTCAAGGTCTACCTGCCTCGCGCCGAGCAAGCCGGCGCCGAGGCGAAAGCGCGCATCGAGGCGCAGGCGCCTTCCGGGGGCACCGAAACCATCCTCGTGGTCGAGGACGAGGACGGCGTCCGCAGCCTGGTGTGCGACGTGCTGACCTCGGCCGCCTACACCGTGATCGACACCGGCGAGGTCGAGCGCGCGATCGAGATCTGCCGGCGCTACGACGGCCCCATCGACCTGTTGCTGACCGACGTGGTGATGCCGGGGATGAACGGTCGCGAGCTGGCCACGGCGGCGCTTGCGCTGCGCCCCGACCTGCGGGTGGTCTACATGTCGGGTTACACGGACGATGCGATCGTCCACCACGGCGTTCTCGACCCGGGCACGGCGTTCATCGAGAAGCCGGTCACCCCGCGAGCCCTGCTCGAGAAGATCCGGGACGCGCTGCATTAGATCGGCTGTCCCGGCGCGCCCGCCGCCCGGTGACGCTGCGGGCAGGCGGCTCGATCCCGGCCGGATCGTACTATTTTTATCCCTTGCCGATGTGGACCAAGCTTGGGCGCCGCCGCGAGCATGGGTCGGCGGCCAGGCAAGCCGCAAGAGGTGGCTATGCACATCACGCGCCACGACCATGACCACGCGCAGGCGCTGGCCGAGCGTGGCAGGCGCGGGGAAATCTATCTCACTCCGAGCGACCTCAAGGCGCTGGATACGCTGGTCGCCGCGTGGATCGGGCAGATTCCCGGATATCCGCCGACAATCTCCGAGAACAGCTACCGCCGCGCCCGCCAGCTGATCGAGCAATACGAGGAGAGCCGCTAGGGCGACGCCCGCCGGCCCGGCCCCGGCCTCCTCGCAGAGTCGCCCGAAAAGCGGGTAGGCTCGCACTCATCTACTACTTTTACGTGTAAAACCAACGCTTGCGGACCGACCGAGGCGTGTCGTCGCGTCGCCGTTGCGCGGACCACGACCGGCGGTCGAGGCGCGCCGCGCCCGAGACCGTTAGGCGGCTATCGTTCCCGTGGATCGCGGGTCACGGTCAGTCGAGCGCGGTGTCGGCGCGGCGCGCGAGCGGCGGGCTGTAGACGATCAGCACCTTGAGCGGCACGGTGCCGTCGTTGACCACCTCGTGGTCGAGGCCGGGCGGGATGCGGACCACCGTGCCCGGGCCGCAAGTGCGCGCCGGCTGGTCGCCGAGCGCGACCCGGCCGGTGCCCTCGACCACGTAGATCACCTGGTACTCGCGGCCGTGGTTGTGGCGCTCGGCGCGCCCGCCCGGGGCGACCGTGCCGTGGACCAGCTCGAAGCCGCCGCCGAAGCCGGCATCGACCAGGCGCACGTTGACCGTGCCGGCGTGCCCCGGCGGGCCGTAGCGGGGCAACGAATCGCGATGCTCGATCGCCGGGCGCGGCTCGCTCATGGCACGTCCTCGGGCTCGGCCGGCGCGGCCAGCGGCGGCGCCTGCACGGTCACTCCTCGGTCCAGCATGTGGCGAATCCGCTGCTCGCTCAACCCGATTTCGCGCAGCACCTCGAGGCTGTGCTCGCCGAGCCTGGGCGGCAGCCGGCGAATCGCCCCCGGGGTGTCCGAGAAGCGGGTGGCGATGCCGGGCAGCCGCAAGGTGCCGAGCTCGGGGTCCTCGCGCATCTCCCAGAAGCCGACCGCGGCGAGATGCGGATCGTCGGGCAGGTCGTTGGGCGCATTGACCACCGTGCACGGCACGTTGACCTCGTCGAGCGCCGCCAGCCACTCGGCGCTGGTGCGCCCGGCCAGGCAGGCGGCGATCTCGGCATAGAGCGCATCGACGTTGGCGAGCCGCGCGCCATAGCTCGCGAACCGCGCATCGTCGATCAGCTCCGGGCGGCCGGCGACGCCGAGGAACGCCTGCCACTGGCGCTCGGTATAGGGCAGCACGCCGATATAGCCGTCGGCGGTCCGGTACGGCCGGCGGTCGGGCGACAGCGCGCGCGGATACCCGGCCGGCCCGCGCGCCGGCTCGAAGGTGCGGCCGTACAGGTGCTCGACCATGTTGAACGCGACCAGGGTCTCGAACATCGGCATCTCGATCGCCTGGCCGCGGCCGCTGCGGGCGCGGCTGAACAGCGCCATCACGATCGCCTGCGCCGCGGCCATGGCGCAGATCTTGTCGGCGATGATCGAGGTGGCGTAGACCGGCCGCCCCAGGTTGCGGCCCTGCAGGGCGGCGAAGCCCGAGGCGGCCTGGATCATGTCGTCGAACGCCGGCTTGTGGCTGTAGGGCCCGCCAGCGCGGAAGCCGTAGGCCGCACAGTAGACGATGGCCGGGCTGGCGGAGCTCACCTCGGCGTAGGCGAGGCCGAGGCGCGCGATCGCCTGCGGGCGCATGTTGTGCAGGAACACGTCCGCGCGCGCGGCGAGCGCGAGCAGGGCATCGCGCCCGTCCGCCTGCTTGAGGTCGAGCACCAGCGAGCGCTTGTTGCGGTTGGAGCCGATGAACAGGGTGCCGCGGCCCCGGGTCGGCTCAGGGCCGCTGGTGCGCGCGGTATCGCCCTCGGGCGATTCGACCTTGATCACGTC
>DASWHU010000311.1:0-8414 GCA_036398035.1 Alphaproteobacteria bacterium
CAACGGCACAGCCTCGCCGCCGCTTTTGGACGACCTGTCTGCGGCGATGGTGCCGGACACGCGGTCGGCGGCGGCGCGCGCGATCGTCGCCAATATGGCTGTATCTCGCCGTGGTCTTGGGGTCGCGGTGCCTCAGGAGCCTGCCGACGATCGGCAGGTCGAGGCCGGCAGCAGCGCCGACGCCGGCGAAGCTGTGCCTGAGGTCGTTAAGGCGCACGTCGGCGAGCCCGGCACGGGCGCGCCTGCTGCGTGCCGATCGGTCGGAATTCCGCTGCCGGTGCGATTGTGCTACCGTCCTCGGCATTCGGGCGGAACCGACCGGGACAAACCCGGCTCAAGGGAGGAGACCATGAGACACGTCAAGCTCGCGTATCTCGCGCTCGCGGCGGGCGCTCTGCTGCCGCTTCACGCCGACGCGCAGGGGCTGCCGGGGCTGCGCGGCACCGACCACGTCGCGATCACCGTGCCCAATCTCACCGAGGCGGTAAGCTTCTTGGTCGACGTCGTCGGCTGCGAGGCCTTCTACGTCATGGGCCCGTTCAAGTCCGACGACAACTGGATGAAGGTCCACCTCGACGTCGATCCGCGCGCTGAGATCCCGCGCATGCAGCTGGTCAGGTGCGGCTACGGCTCGAACCTCGAGGTGATCGAGTACACCGCGCCCGATCAGAAGACGAACGTGCCCAGGAACAGCGACATCGGCGGCCATCACATCGCCTTCTACGTCGACGACATCGACGCCGCGGTGGCGCGCCTGAAGGCCGCCGGGGTCAGGATGCTCGGCGAGCCGACCACCAACACCGCCGGGCCCAACGCCGGCACCACCTGGGGCTACTTCCTGGCGCCGTGGGGGCTCTATCTCGAGATCGTGTCCTACAACGAGGGCAACGCCTACGAGAAGGACTACGACAAGCGCCTCTGGGATCCGCGGCAGCCGGGCATGTAGGGACCGCCCGCGCGGGCCCTGACCGCGAGGGGTGGCGTTCCGGTCCGGGTGCCGCCCGCGTCCGCTCGGGGCGGCACACCCGATGAGGCGTCTGACCGGCCGGGGCCGCGGTCGTCGGTGGGCGGCAACGCTGGGCGTGCTGGTCCTGGCCGCGGGCTGGGCCGCGCCGGCGGTCGCCCATCTGCTCGCCACCTTCAACCTTCGGGTGGTCCATTTCGAGCACCACGACGACGGCCTGACCGCCTATTTCCGCCTGACCCTGCCGCTGGTCGTCGCCGGCGGGCTCGGGCCGCAGCGCGCCGACGGCACCTTCGAGCCGGCGCCGTACACCTTCAACCGCCTGGAAAGCGGCACGGTGTTCCATTACGTCGACGTCGATCAGGTGCGCCGCGACGTGGCCGGCCTCGGCGCGCTCGTCGCCGCGGGCCACAGCCTGATCGTCGACGACGCGCCGGTCGCGGCCGAGGTCGTCTCGGCGCGGGTGCACCCGCGCGGGCAGGTGCCGCCCTTCAACACCCTGGCCGAAGTCAAGGCCGCGGTCGACGGCCCGCCTTACCCCGCCGCTGCGGAGACCATCCTCGCCGACTTCGCCCTGGTCGACGTGGCGCTCCGTTACCGCCATCCGGGCGGCATGTCGCGGTTCCGCTTTTCGAGCACCCTCGCCGTCGGCGTCCTCGGCGACGCCCGGACCGTCAACATGCTCGTCGACCACGGCCCGGACAGGGACGTGGTCTACCGCTTCGACGGATTCCTGCACAGCGCGGTGACCATCAATCCCTCGCCCTTGAGTGCCGGCTGGAGCTTCACCGTCGAGGGCATACGCCACATCCTGGAGGGCCGGGACCATCTTCTGTTCATCTTCTGCCTGACCATCGGCGCCGCCACCCTTGGCGGGCTCGCCTGGCGGGTCACCGGCTTCACCGCCGGCCATACCGTGACCCTGATCGGCGGGTTCCTCGGCTATGCGCCGGATGCGGCCTGGTTCATGCCGCTGGTGGAGGCGGCGATCGCGCTGTCGATCATCATTGCCGCTCTGGCGGTGTGGTTGCCGCGCCTCAGCGCGACCACTACCGCGGCGACCGCGGTCATCGGCCTCATCCACGGCTTCGGCTTCTCATATGCGCTCCAGGCAATCCTGCGCACCGACGCCCCCAACCTGCTGGTCAGCCTGGGCTCGTTCAACGTCGGCGTCGAGATCGGCCAGCTCGCCTTCATCCTGGTGGCGTGGCCGGCGCTGCTGTGGTTGCGGACGCGCACGCCGCGCTTCGCCCGGGACGCGCGCGCCGGGATCGCGGTGGCCAGCATCGCCATCGCTTCGGTCTGGCTGTACGAGCGCGCGCCGATGATCTGGCAGGCGGCCTAGGGGCTCTCTTGCCGGCGCCCCTGTGCCCGCTCTAGGCTCACGGCCGGCAGCCGCACCGCGGCGGCGATAAGGCGAAACGGGAGGAGGAGACCCCCATGCGTGACACGACAGTTGGCTCGAGCGGGACCCGCGCGCCGCGCGGCTTGGTCGTCGCGTTGGCCGCCGGCGCCGTGCTGGCGGCCGCCCAGGCGCTGTGCGCCGGGCCGGCGCTGGCGCAGGAGAACTACAACCTGGCGGAGACCCATTCCGCCGTCTACTCGACGGTCTACGAGGACGACTCGGTGTGGATCTGGGAGGCCTATTACGAGCCCGGCGAGAAGGGCACGCCGCACTCGCACGCCAAGCCGTACACGGTCTACATCGTCAAGGGCACCACGTTCCGGATCACCGAGGAGGACGGCAGCGTCCGCGACGTCGAGCTGAAGGTGGGCGCGCACTTCGAGTCGCCGGCGCTCAAGAACCACTGGGGCTGGAACACCGACGAGCAGAACGACGCGCGGTTCATCATCGTCCAGCCGAAATAGGCTGCGGCCGGGACCCGTCGCGGGCGCGCCGATTCGTCTCGACGACCCGGCAGACGGGCTTTGCGCGGCGAGGTGCCTGGGACGCCGTGGGGGGCGGCGCGTCCCCAACTGCGAGCACTCGCGATGCACATTAGTGTGGTCAAATTCTCCTCTTGCATGAGAAGGTTTACGAGCCTATTCTTTCCATAGAGAAGGAATGCACGGTGCCAAACCCCGCGCGCGAACACCAGCAGGCGCCGGCGGCCACCGAGGCCACCGTACTGACCAAGGCTGCGCTGCGCGCCGCGGCGCGCCTGGGGCTGACAAACAAGACCTTGGCCGAGGTGATCGGCGTCTCAGAGGCCACCGTGTCGCGCATGAAGGACGGCGCATACCTGCTCCGGCGGGGCCGAAAGCCGTTCGAGCTGGCCGTCCTGTTCGTGCGGCTGTATCGATCGCTCGACGCGATCGTAGGCGGCGATGAGCGCGTCGCGCGAGAATGGCTGCGGAGCAGAAATACGGTGCTTGGCGAAGTGCCGGGAACGTTGATCCGGAGGGTCGACGGGCTGATGGATGTCATCCAGTACCTGGACGCCAGGCGCGCTATCGTCTAGCCGCAAGACGCTGCGCGGACAATGCTGGCGCGTTGTCGAGGCGCAGCATGTGGTCTCGACCTTCAAGCTGGTCGACGATCTAGATGAGCAGGCGACCCTCGAGTCCCTGATCAACCAGGCCAAGCCACCCGTTCCGCCGGATTGCCGGCACCTGCATTATCTCCTGTCGACGCCGTTTCGCTACGGCGCACCCTATCCTGGCGGCTCACGATTTCGCCGCGCGGGCCAAACCGAGGGGGTGTTCTACGCCTCCTCCACCGTCGAGACCGCAATCTGTGAGGCAGCGTTCTGGCGGCTGTTGTTTTTTGCCGAGTCGCCCGACACGCCGTGGCCGTCCAATCCGGCCGCACACACCGCCTTCTCGACAGACTACGCGAGCGACGACGCGCTTGATCTGACGGCGGCGCCTTTGATCGCAGACAGGGCGGATTGGGTGCACCCGACCGACTATGCGCCGTGCCAGGATCTTGCGGACCGCGCGCGAAACGTAGCGATCGAGGTGATCCGATACGAGTCCGTGCGCGATCCGCGCAGGCGGGCAAACATCGCGATCATGAGGTGCGCCGCATTCAGCACCGCCGAACCGACCGTCTCGCAGACGTGGCGAATACACCTCGGCGACCGCGGTGTCCGGGCGATCGGCGAGTTTCCGCCAGCGCGCATCGAGTTCGGCAGGTTCGAGTCCTGCCCAGACCCGCGTCTGGCGGCCATCCGCTGGCAACGCTAGTGGCAGGATCCATCGCCCATCTCCCGCTGAACATGATCGACCGATTGAGCAGTCCGCGGGCGACGGCGTTCGTGTCCGGCGGGACGCGTCGCCGGCGCCTCGGCCGCGGCGGGCGGTGGGTCGCGCACGAGTTTCCCTGCTATGATCGCCGGGCGAGGCGGCCATCGGCGGGGAGGAGTCGGCACATGACAGGGTGGACCAGGATACTGGCCGGCGCGGGTGCCGGCGTCCTCTGCGCGCTCGCTCTCGGCGCCCAGGCCGGCGAGGTCACCTTGCGCGCCTCGCACCAGTGGCCGTCCGGCACCGGCGACGTGCGCGACGAGATGGTCCAGCTGATCGCCCGCGAGGTCGCCGCCGCGGGCGTCGGCTTGGAGCTGCGCATCTACGCCGCCTCGTCCTTGTTCAAGCCCAAGCAGCAGTGGGACGCGATGGTCAAGGACCAGCTCGACATCTCGGCCTTCCCGCTCGATTACGCGAGCGGCCGCCACCCCCAGTTCAGCGCCACGCTGATGCCCGGCCTGGTCAAGAACCACGAGCACGCCAGGCGGCTCAACGACTCGCCGTTCATGGCCGAGATCAAGAGGATCATCGACGATGCCGGGGTGATGGTGCTGTCGGACGCCTGGCTCGCCGGCGGCTTCGCCGGGCGCGAGCGCTGCGTGGTGCGCCCCGACGACGCCACGGGCATGGTCATGCGCGCCGCCGGCCCGGCGTTCGAGCAGATGCTGGCGGCGGCCGGCGCCTCGATCAACGCCATGCCGAGCTCCGAGATCTACAGCGCGCTGCAGACCGGCGTGCTGGATGCCGTCAACACCAGCTCGGGCAGCTTCGTTTCGTATCGCATCTATGAGCAGGCCAAGTGCCTGACCCCGCCGGGCGCGTACGCGCTGTGGTTCATGTACGAGCCGATCCTGATGTCGAGACAGAGCTTCGCGCGCCTCGACGCCGACCAGCAGCGGGCGCTGGTCGATGCCGGACGCGCGGCCGAGGACTACTTCTTCGAGGCGGCGAAGGGCCTCGACACCGAGCTGGTCGAGACCTTCAAGGCGCACGGGGTCGAGGTCGCCGAGATGGGCAAGGCCGACTTCGATGCCTGGCTCGCGCTCGCGCGCGAGTCCGCCTACCGGCATTTCGCCGACGAGGTGCCGGGCGGCGCCGAGCTGATCGACAAGGCGCTGGCGGTCGAGTAGGCCGCCGACGCGCCGCCGCGCGCGGGACGATTCGCGATGGACGCCTTCATCGCCGCGGTGCGCGCCCTGTCGCGCGCCTGCGGTGTGGTCTCGGTGCTGCTGCTGCTCGCCGCGGTGCTGGTGGTCAACCACCTGGTCATCCTGCGCTACGTGCTCAATGCGTCGGCCATCTGGCAGTACGAGTTCGTCACCTACAGCCTGATCGGTGCGACCATCATCGGCAGCCCCTACGTGCTGATGACGCGCGGCCACGTCAACGTCGACCTGCTGCCGCTCTATCTCGGGCCCAGGCTGCGCTTCGCGCTGGCGCTCATCGCCGCGGTCACGGGCCTCGGCTTCTGCCTGACACTCGCCGTGACCGGCATCGGCTTCTGGTACCAGGCCTGGTCGAAGGGCTGGGTCTCGGAGACGGTGTGGGCGCCGCCGTTGTGGATCCCGTACCTCGCGGTGCCGCTCGGCATGGGGCTGCTGGCGCTGCAATACCTTGCCGACATCCTGGCGCTGGTCACCGGCCGCGAGCCGCCGTTCGGACTCGGCGACGAGGGGCGGCGGTGAGCGAGCTCGAGCTCGGCTTGCTGGTCGCCGCGGTGTCGATCGCCGTAATCCTGACCGGCGCGCCGGTGGCGTTCGCGCTCGGCGCGGTCGCGGTTGGCTTCCTGGTCGCGCACGACGGCTGGGGCGCGCTCTCGTTCGTGCCCGACGTGTTTTTTGGCGCGCTCGACAGCTTCGTGCTGCTGTCGATCCCGATGTTCATCCTGATGGGCGGCATCGTCGCCTCCTCGCGCGCCGGCGCCGACCTGTACGAGGCGCTCGACCGCTGGCTGCATCGCGTGCCGGGCGGGCTGATGGCCTCGAACCTCGCCGCCTGCGCGATCTTCGCCGCGCTGTCGGGCTCATCGCCCGCGACCTGCGCGGCGATCGGCAAGATGGGCATTCCCGAGATGCGCAAGCGCGGCTACCCGGCGGCGGTCGCCACCGGCGCGATCGCCGCCGGCGGCACGCTCGGCATCCTGATCCCGCCGAGCATCACCATGATCGTCTACGGCATCGCCACCGAGACCTCGATCGGGCGGCTGTTCGTCGCCGGCGTGGTGCCGGGGGTGATGCTGACCGCGCTGTTCGTCGCCTGGGGCGTGTTCGCGGCCAGGCGCCGGGGCTACGACCCGGCCGACCCGAGCGTCCGCTACAGCTTGCGCCAGCGCATCGAGGTGCTGCCGAAGGTGGCGCCCTTCCTCGCCATCATCGCCGCCATCCTGTACGTGCTCTACGGCGGCATCGCGACGCCGTCCGAGGCCGCCGGGGTCGGCGCGCTGTTCTGCCTGGTGCTGGTGGTCGTCATCTACCGCCTGCGCAGGCCCCGCGAGCTGTGGCGCATCTTCGAGCAGGCGATGCGCGAATCGGTGATGATCATGATGATCATCGCCGCCGCCGACCTGTTCAGCTACATGATGTCGTCGCTGTTCATCACCCAGTCGCTCGCCATGTGGGTGGCCGCGCTCGAGCTCGACCGCTGGCTGCTGATGGTCTGCATCAACCTGTTCCTGCTGGTCGCGGGCTTCTTCCTGCCGCCGGTGGCGGTGATCCTGATGGCCGCGCCGACGTTGCTGCCGATCGTCCAGGGCCTCGGCTTCGACCCGGTGTGGTTCGCGGTCGTGCTCACCCTCAACATGGAGATCGGCCTGATCACGCCCCCCGTGGGCCTCAACCTCTACGTCATCAACGGCATCGCCCCGGACGTGCGCCTCCAGACCGTGCTCGCCGGCGCGCTGCCGTTCATGCTGCTGATGGTGCTCGCGATCGTGCTCCTGTGCGTCTTCCCCGGCATCGCGCTGTGGCTGCCGCGCCAGGTCATGGGCTAAGGGCCACGGCCGCGGCGCGCAAGCCTCTGGCCTCGTGCCGGCAACCGTGGTCCGATGGCTGGGCCACATGGGGCCAGACGGGGAGGGCCGGGCGATGAGACGGCGTGCGTTTCTCAAGGGCGTCGCGGCGGGGGCGGCGGCGGGCGCGCTGCCCGCGCCGGCGCTGGCGGGGGACAAGCTGAGCTGGAAGCTGGTCACCTGCTGGCCGCGCAACTTCCCGGCGCTGGGGACCGGGTCGCAGCGCCTGGCCGATTCGATCACCGCCATGTCGGGCGGCAGGCTCACGGTCAAGGTCTACGGCGCGGGCGAGCTGGTGCCGGCGTTCGAGGCGTTCGACGCGGTGCGCGAGGGCATCGCCGAGATGTGCCACGACGCGCCCTACTATTGGATCGCCAAGCACCCGGCGACGGCTTTCTTCTGCTCGGTGCCGGGCGGGCTGACCGCCCAGGAGCAGGCGTCGTGGATCTACTTCGGCGGCGGCCAGGCGCTGTGGGACGAGCTCTACGCCGACTTCGGGCTGACGGCGTTCCTGGCAGGCAGCGGCGGGCCCAATGTCGGCGGCTGGTTCCGGAAGGAGATCAACTCGGTCGACGACTTCAAGGGCTTGCGCATGCGCATCCCGGGCCTCGGCGGCGAGCTTCTGAACCGCATGGGCGCGACCACGGTGAACCTCCCGGGCGCCGAGATCCTGCCCGCGCTCCAGACCGGCGCGATCGATGCCGCCGAGTGGGTCGCGCCCTACAACGACCTCGCCTTCGGCTTCCACAAGGTGGCCAAGTACTACTACGCGCCGGGGGTGCACGAGCCGGCGCCGGCCGGGGCGCTCACGGTCAACCGCAAGGCGTTCGAGGCGCTGCCCGCCGACCTCCAGGAGATCGTCCGCCGGGCGGCGGGCGACGAGGCGCTGCGCATGCTGGCCGAGATGACCGCCGGCAACGGCGCGGCGCTCGAGGTGTTGATCGGCAAGCACGGGGTCCAGCTCCGCCGCTTCCCGCCCGACGTCTACCGGGCGCTGATGGCGACCGCCGCCGAGGTGGTCGCCGACACCGCCGCCAAGGACCCGTTTACGGCGCGCGTGTACCAGAACTGGTCAGCCTTCCGGCAGAAGCAGATGGCGCTCGCGCCGCTCACCGAGCTCGGCTACATGACCATCCGCGCCGCGTCGTGACGCGCCGCCCCCCACCTGCCTCCCCCCGCACGCGGGGGGAGGTT
>DASWHU010000312.1:0-2362 GCA_036398035.1 Alphaproteobacteria bacterium
TCTGGAAGGCCCGCACCATCATCGGCCGCGTGACCTCGCGGAACAGGGCATCGAACTCGTCGATGCCGAGCTTGCCGTCGCCGTTGGCGTCGTACTTGGCGAACCGCGCGCTGCGCGCCGTGTCGATCTCGTCCTGGGTGACCTTGCCGTCGCCGTTGGCGTCGAACTGGTCGAGCATGCGCATGGCGCCGAACCCGCCGTGGTGGCCGCCGCCGCCCCAGCGCCCGGCCTGGCTGGTGCCGGCGATGGCGACCACGCCGATCACGCCCGCGGCGCCGGCCGCGAGAAGGACCTTGGTGAAGCTGTTCATGACTTGGCTCCGGTTCCGGTTTCGGGATGCCGCCAATATGGGCGGGACCTGTCGCAACACTATGCCGGGACGGGGCGATCTTGTCGCAGCCTTGCGCGGTCCCGGCCGCTGACACACCTTGCGACAAAATAGTCGCGCACCCGCCCGGTGAACGGGCTAGCTGTTGGATATGGAGCGCACGCCGCACATCCTGGTCGTCGACGACCACAGGGACATCCGCGACCTGCTGGCGCGCTACCTGGCGCGCCACGAGCTGCGCGTGACCGCGGCCGGCGACGCGGCCGAGGCGCGGCGGGCGCTGAAAGGGGCGTCGATCGACCTGGTGGTGCTCGACATCATGATGCCCGGCGAGGACGGCCTGTCGCTATGCCGCTACCTGCGCGAGAGCGCCGGGCTGCCGGTGATCCTGCTCACCGCGATGGCCGAGGAGACCGACCGCGTGGTCGGGCTGGAGATCGGCGCCGACGACTACGTGACCAAGCCGTTCGCCCCGCGCGAGCTGCTGGCGCGGATCAGGGCGGTGCTGCGCCGGACCCACAGCCTGCCGCCCAGCCGCGAGCCGGCGGGCCACGGCAAGGTGCGCTTCGACCGCTGGACGCTCGACCTCGACCGCCGCGAGCTGGTCGGCGAGGACGGCGTGCTGACGCCGCTGTCGACCGGCGAGTTCCGCCTGCTGGCCGCGTTCGTCGAGCACCCGCGCCGGGTGCTGTCGCGCGACCAGCTTTTGGACCTGACCCGCGGCCGCGCCGCGGCGCCGTTCGACCGCAGCGTCGACAACCAGGTCAGCCGGTTGCGCCGCAAGCTCGAGCGCGACGCGCGCAAGCCGTTGCTGATCAAGACCGTGTGGGGCGGCGGCTACAGCTTCGCCGCCGAGGTGACGCGGGCGTGACCCTGGTGCCGCGGAGCTTCGCCGGGCGGCTCGCGCTCTTGCTGGTGCTCGCGCTCCTGGTCGCCCAGGCCGCCGCCTTCGCCCTGTTCGCCCACGAGCGCGCCCAGGCGCTTCGCCACGTCTATCGCGACGCCGTGGTCGCGCGCACCGCAAGCGTCGTGCGCCTGATCCGGGACACCCAGCCGGCCACCCATCTCCGGGTGGCCGAGGCCGCCAGCACGCGCTGGCTGCGCTACCGGCTCGCGGACCGCCCCGACATCGCCGGCGGCGCGGCCGAGGGTCGGGCCGCGGACATCGCCGGCGACCTCGCCCGCAGGCTGGAGCTGGCGCCCGACCAGGTGCGCGCCGACTTCGCGCTGCTGCGCGCGCGCGCCGACGAGCGCGCCGAGGACGACCGCGACGACGAGGACGAGCTCAGGCCCGAGCGCTCGCGCGCCGGCGGCGCGGCGCGGTTGCGCTGGCTGCGCCTGTCGGTCGCCTTGCCCGACGGGCGCTGGCTCAACGTGTCCGCGGGCGCGGCGCCCGGCGCGCCCCGGCTCGGCGGGCCGTTCCTGGTCACCCTGGCGGTCTCGGCGCTGGCGGTCGCGGGCGTCGCGGTGCTCGCGGCCCGGCGGCTGTCGCGGCCGCTTCTGCGGCTGTCGCACGCCGCCGACCGGCTCGGGCGCGGCGAGGCGGTCGATTCGCTGCCCGAGGAGGGGCCCGAGGAGGTGCGCCGCAGCGTCCGCGCCTTCAACCGCATGCGCGAGCGCCTCGACCGCTTCGTGCGCGACCGCACCGCCATGCTCGCCGCCATCTCGCACGACCTGCGCACGCCGATCACGAGCTTGCGCCTGCGCGCCGAGTTCGTCACCGACGAGGACACGCGCGCGCGCATCCTTGAGACCCTCGACGAGATGCAGGAGATGACCGAGGCGGCGCTCGCCTTCGCCCGCGAGGAGGCGACCGCCGAGCAGACGCGCAGCGTCGATCTCGCCGCGCTCATCGACAGCGTCGCCGCCGACCTTGCCGAGCTCGGCTACGCGGTCGACTTCGCCGGCGCCGCGCGCACCCCGATCCCGTGCCGGCCGGGCGCGCTCAGGCGCGCGCTGCGCAACCTGATCGACAACGCCGCGACCTACGGCCGGCGCGCGCGGGTAAGCCTCGACGGCGACGCGGCGGAGCTT
>DASWHU010000313.1:0-6085 GCA_036398035.1 Alphaproteobacteria bacterium
ATCGTCCCGGCCTGCCTCGAAGCGCCGTACCGGCGTTCGGCGCAAGCGGTGGCCCTGCGCGGCGGTCGGGCCGGGGCACGCGAGGCTCCTGCGGGAACGGTCCTCTGCGACGCGAGCCAAGCCGGGAGCGGGGCGCGCAGCCCGTAAGTAACGAGTACCTTAGGGAAATCTGGAGGCCGGGACCGGAATCGAACCGACGTACGCGGATTTGCAGTCCGCTGCATAACCACTCTGCCACCCGGCCGCCCCGCGCGCGCTCCGCGACGCCGCTGCGGGCTTGATATAGGCCGGGCCGGCGAAGGCGGTCAAGCCATCGCCGGGCAGGTGCCATGCGCCCGCCGGCGTTGCCCGGATGTCAATCCCATTCTATATCTCCCCGCCTATCCGGGCGCGCTCGGGCCCCGCCGGGGCGGGGCAGGGCGCGGGTCACGACGCCGGAGGAGCGGGGCTTTACCTCATGCCGGACTTCGACACCATGCGCGCGCACATGGTCGACAGCCAGATCCTGCCCAACAAGGTCACCGACCCGCGGCTGATCGAGGCCCTGCGGGCGGTGCCGCGCGAGCTGTTCGTGCCCGAGGCCAAGCGCGGCGTCGCCTATGTCGACGAGGACCTGCCGCTCGGCGGTGGCCGCTACCTGATGGAGCCGCTGGTGTTCGCGCGCCTGGTCGAGGCGGCCGCGGTGGCCGCCGCGGACACGGTCCTCGACCTCGGCTGCGCCAGCGGCTACTCGACCGCCGTGCTGGGGCGGCTGGCGGCGAGCGTCATCGGCGTCGAATCGGACCCCGACCTGCTGGGCATGGCGGGCGCGGTGCTCGCCCGGCTCGAGGTCGACAACGCGGTCGTGGTCGAGGGGGCGCTCGCCGAGGGCTTTCCCGAGCAGGCGCCCTACGACGTGATCCTGGTCAACGGCGCGGTCGCGACGCTGCCCCAGTCGATCACCGCCCAGCTTGCCGAGGGCGGCAGGCTGGTGACCGTGATCGTCGACCGCCAGGTGTCGGACCGGTGCCATGTGGGCCAGGCGGTGCGCCTGACCCGGCACGGCGGCATGCTCTCGCGACGGCCGCTGTTCGACGCCGCGGTGCCGCCGCTGCCGGGCTTCGAGGTGCAGCCGGGGTTCGTGTTCTAGGGGAGTCGCGTAAAGCCGGCGCGAGTCGACAAACGGTATCAACTCGGGCGCGGCCTTGGTAATGTCCGCCGCTGTGGAGGAATTGGCCAGATGACTTCAGCACGTCGCTTCGCGCCCCACGGCGCCCTGCTGGCGGTGGCGGCCCTGATCGCCGCGTCCGCGCCCGCCGCGGCCCAGAGCCTCGACCAGGCGCTGGCCCAGGGCTATGCCACCAATCCGCGCCTGCTGGCGGAGCGCGCCGCGCTGCGCGCGGTCGACGAGGGCGTGCCGCAGGCGTTGTCGGGCTGGCGGCCGACGGTCGAGGTCGGCGCGAATATCGGCAAGCGCTACCTCAACAACAAACCCGAGGGCTTCCCGTCGTCGAGCTCGACCACGGTACCTTACCAAACCGGGCTTACGCTGTCGCAGCCGATCTACCGCGGCGGCGGGACCGTGGCCGGGACACGGGCCGCCGAGGCCCGGGTGCTGGCCGGGCGGGCCAACCTGATCGACGTCGAGCAGCAGGTGCTGGTGGACGTGACCACCGCCTATATGAGCGTGGTGCGCGACCTCTCGGTGGTCGACCTCAACATCAGCAACGAGCAGGTGCTGGAGCGCCAGCTGCAGGCGGCCCGCGACCGGTTCGAGGTCGGCGAGGTGACGCGGACCGACGTCTCGCAGGCCGAGGCGCGCCTGTCCGACGCCCAGGCGCTGCGCATCGAGGCCGAGGGCAATCTCGAGGTATCGCGCGCCAATTTCCTGCGCGCGGTCGGCATCTTGCCTGAGACGCTGACGTTCCCGGACCTGTCGACCATGCTGTCGCTGCCGGAGAGCCGGCAAGCGGCGCTGGCGGTGGCCGAGCAGCGCAATCCGGCGCTGCTGCGCGCCGGCTATCTCGAGCGCAGCGCGCTGAACAATATCAGCGTCGCCGGGGCGCAGCTGCTGCCCCAGGTCTCGATCGACGGCACCGTGGCGCGGAGCTGGGAGCCGAGCTCGTTCTTCGAGCGCAGCGACACCGCGGCCGTGTTCGCCAATGTCACGGTGCCGCTCTACCAGTCGGGGGCCGAGTACTCCCGGGTCCGCGAGCTGCGCCAGATCGCGGTCCAGCGCCGGCGCGAGGTCGACGATGCGCTGCGCGCGGTGCGCGCGGCGGTCGAGCAGTCGTGGGAAACGCTGCAGTCCTTGCGGGCGCGCATCCGCGCCTTCGAATCGTCGGTGCGCGCCAACGAGATCGCGCTCGATGGCGTCCAGCAGGAGGCTGCGGTCGGCGCGCGCACGGTGCTCGACGTGTTGGACGCCGAGCAGGAGCTGTTCTTGGCGCGGGTCAACCTGGTGCGTGCCGAATCTGAAGAGGTGGTGATCTCGTTCCAGCTGCTCCAGGTGATGGGCGGAATGACCGTGATCGATCTCGCCTTGCCGGTGGAGTTCTACGACCCGGCTGCCCACTACGACGAGGTGCGCGAGAAGTGGATCGGGTTCGGCAGCGACTATCAGGGCGGCAACCCGTTCGGTATCGGCCCCGAATAGGCGCGCCGGCGCCGTTAAGCCGGTCTTAACCTTAGGCGCCAATGCTGCCATCTGGGCGGGTGGTCATGTCGCTGGTCATGATCCTGCGCTTGCACTAAGCTTGTCGCCACAGACGAAAAGGAACGCGTCATGGCGGTGACGGAAGACAAAGCCCAGCACGAGCCGTCCATGGAGGAGATCCTGTCGTCGATCCGACGGATCATCTCCGCTGACGGCGAGGACGAGCCGGCGGCCGATGCGGCGAACGGCAGAGGGGCGGGACACGCGCCCGAGGCCCGCACCGCGCGCGCCCCCGCCAAGCCCGTCGCGGACGACGCCGAGACGGAGGTCGAGGACACGCTGGCGGCCGAGGACGACGACGAGGAGGAGGTCCTGGAGCTGACCGACCCGGCCGAGCCCGAGCCCGAGCCCGAGCCGCAACCGGTCGAGGACGAGGCACCGGCTGCCGCTCCGGCCCGGCCTGCGCCGGTGAGGGACGCGCCGGTGAGAGACGCGCCGGGGCTGGTCTCGCCGGGGACCGCGGCGGCGTCGGTCACCTCGCTCGCCCAGCTTGCCGATAAGCTGGCCGCGACGAGCCCGCCGGAGGCCTTCGCCGGCCGCACGGTCGAGCAGCTCGTCGTCGACCTGCTGCGCCCGATGCTGCGCGAGTGGCTCGACCAGAACCTGCCCGGCATGGTCGACACCCTGGTTCGCGCCGAGATCGAGCGGCTCGCCGGACTGGTCAGGCGCTAGGCTCGCCCCGGGCGCGCGCCCGCCGCACGTCGCCGGCCCGTCGGCCGCGGCGGAAGGTCCGGGGCGCCCGACTTCTCTCTGATCGTCGTGCTCGACAAGACCTATCGACCCGAACAGGTTGAGCAGCGCATCTACGCACGCTGGCTGGAGGCGCGCGCCTTCGACGCCGACCCGGCGGATTCGCGCCCGCCGTTCGCGGTGATGATGCCGCCGCCGAACGTCACCGGCAGCCTGCACATGGGCCATGCCCTCAACATGACCCTGCAGGACGTGCTCACCCGCTACTGGCGGATGCGCGGGCGCAACGCGCTGTGGCAGCCGGGCACCGATCACGCCGGAATCGCCACCCAGATGGTGGTCGAGCGCCAGCTCGCCGACCAGGGCCTCGACCGTCGCGCGCTGGGGCGCGAGAAGTTCGTCGAGCGGGTCTGGCAGTGGACGGAGCAGTCGGGCGGCATGATCGCCCGCCAGTTGCGCCGGCTCGGCGCCTCGCCCGACTGGCGGCGCGAGCGCTTCACTCTCGACGAGGGCCTGAGCCGGGCGGTGCGCACCGTGTTCGTGCGCCTCTATCGCGACGGCCTGATCTACCGTGACAAGCGCCTGGTCAACTGGGACCCAGAGCTGCACACCGCCATCTCCGACCTCGAGGTCGACCAGCGCGAGGTGAAAGGCCATCTCTGGCACCTGCGCTACCCGATCGAGGGTGCGGACGGCGCGTTCATCACCGTCGCGACCACCCGGCCCGAGACCATGCTCGGCGACACCGCGGTCGCCGTCCATCCCGAGGATCCGCGCTACCGCCATCTGATCGGCCGCCACGCGCTGCTGCCACTGGTCGGGCGGCGCATCCCGATCATCGCCGATGAGTATGCCAACCCCGAACAGGGATCGGGCGCGGTCAAGATCACGCCCGCCCACGACTTCAACGACTTTGAAGTCGGCCGCCGCCACGGCCTCGAGGCGATCAACGTGCTCGACGCCCGCGGCCGGCTCAACGACGCCGTGCCCGAGGCGTATCGCGGGCTCGACCGGTTCGCGGCACGCGCGCGCGTGGTCGCGGACATGGACGCCCTGGGGCTGCTCGAGAAGGTCGAGGACCAGGTGCATGCCGTCCCCTATGGCGACCGCTCGAACGCCCCGATCGAGCCGTGGCTGACCGACCAGTGGTACGTCGATGCGGGCCGGCTCGCCGGGCCTGCGATCGCGGCGGTCGAGGAGGGGCGCATCCGCTTCGTGCCGGCGAATTGGGCCAATACCTATTTCGAGTGGATGCGCAACATTCAGCCCTGGTGCATCTCGCGCCAGCTGTGGTGGGGGCACCAGATCCCGGCCTGGTACGGTCCCGACGGCAAGGTGTTCGTGGCGATCGACGAGGCCGAGGCCGAGGAGCTCGCGCGGCGGCATTACGGCCGGGCGAGCGAGCTGAGGCGCGACGAGGACGTGCTCGACACCTGGTTCTCGTCCGGGCTGTGGCCGTTCTCGACCCTCGGCTGGCCCGAGAAGACCCCCGAGCTCGCGACCTTCTATCCCGGCGACGTGCTGGTCACCGGCTTCGACATCATCTTCTTCTGGGTTGCGCGCATGATCATGCTCGGCCTGTACTGCATGGGCAAGGTGCCGTTCCGCGACGTCTACATCCACGCCCTGGTGCGCGACGAGCACGGCCAGAAGATGTCGAAGTCGAAGGGCAACATCATCGACCCGCTGGTGCTGATGGACAGCTACGGCACCGACGCGCTGCGCTTTACCCTGGCCGCGATGGCCGCCCAGGGGCGCGACATAAAGCTGTCCGAGCAACGGGTGTCCGGCTATCGGAACTTCGTCACCAAGCTGTGGAACGCGGCCCGGTTCTGCCAGATGAACGAGTGCCGGCCCGACCCGAGCTTCGATCCCGCGGCGTGCCGCAGCACGACCAACCGCTGGATCGTGGGCGAGCTCGCCGGCGCGGTGCACCAGGCGGGCGAGGCGATCGAGGCCTACCGTTTCAACGATGCGGCCGGCGCGCTGTACCAGTTCCTCTGGCACACCTTCTGCGACTGGTACCTGGAGATCTCGAAGCCGGTGCTTTACGGCGACGACGAGGCCGCCAAGGCCGAGACCCGCGCCGCCGCCGCCTGGACGCTCGACCGCGCGCTCGCCGCGCTGCACCCGTTGATGCCGTTCGTCACCGAGGAGCTGTATGCGAGCCTCGCCGAGCGCGGCGAGGCGATGCTGATCACCGCCGCCTGGCCCGATGCGGCAGGGATGCCGGTCGATCAGGCGGCGCGCGAGGAGCTCGACTGGGTGGTCCGGCTGGTGAGCGAGATTCGCTCGGTGCGTGCGGAGATGAACGTGCCGCCGGCGGCCGAGCTGCCGGTGGCGCTGGCCGAAGCGGGGGAGCTCTCCCGGCAGCGCTTCGCGCGCTACAGCGGCACCATCGAGACCCTGGCCCGGGTCAAGACGCAGCGCCTCGACGGCGGCGGTGCGGCGGGTGCGCGCGCGGGCGCGGTCCAGCTGGTGTTCGAGGACGCGAGCCTGTTGCTCTGGGTCGCGGACCTGGTCGACGTCGCCGCCGAGCGCGCGCGGCTCGCGCGCGAACTCAAGAAAGTCATCTCGGAGATCGCCAAGCTGGATACCAAGCTGTCGAACGAGCAGTTCCTCGCCCGCGCGCCCGAGGACGTGATCGCAGAGCAGCGCGAGCGCCGCGCCGAGGCCGACCTGTCGCGACGCAAGCTCGAT
>DASWHU010000314.1:0-3188 GCA_036398035.1 Alphaproteobacteria bacterium
GCGCGAGCACGCGCGCCTCCATGTCCTCGCCCGCGATGGCGGGCGCGGCGTCCGTCTGCGGTGCGGTCACCGACATGGCTTGGCCCGGCCGTCGCTCACCGGGCGAGCATGGCAGAGGCGTGCGCGCGCGCACAACCCAAACCGGCCGCTCGGCGCGCGCCGCCGGCGCCGGGCCGGTCACTCCATGCGGGTCTCGGCCGGTGGCAGCTGCACCACCAGCGGCGGCGACTCCGCCTCGCAGAACGCCTGAATGTTGCGGGCGTAGCGCAAGGCGATCTCCTCGCCCGGCCGCGCCAGCTTGAACGATATGTCGGCGCTTTCGACGCCGAACACCCAGATGGTGTCGCGCGACCTCAGCTCCGCGGCCGCCCCGGCGAGCCCGGTGGTGAGGATCTTCTCGAAGGTGTCGGGGCCGAACTCGCGCATCGCCGCGCCGATGATCGGGCTGATGTCGTCGATGATCAGGGTCTCGGCCTCGAACCACGGCCAATAGAAGATGTTCTTGGGGCCCCACGGGCCGATCGGCGGCAGCGCCGCGTCGGGCGGCCGGGTGCGGTACTGGTCCGAGATCTCGATCAGCGTGTCGAACGACAGGTAGCGCACCTTGCGCTTCTTGAACGCGAGCTCGGTGCCGAGGCCGCAGACCATGGGCGTGCGCCCCGAGGCGACCGGGCCGACGATGATCATCTGTCGCGGCGCGCCGGTGGCCGGCGGGGTGTCGATGAACCGCTGGACCTCGCCGGCGAGCGGTTTGGGAATATCCACGCTCAGGTCGGCGAGGCGGAACAGGTAGGGCAGCGACGCCTTCTGCCAGGTGATCTTCTGGCGCAACCACGGCGGCGCGCACACCATCGCCGCGCCGACCATCACCAGGAACACCAGCGCGCCCCAGTAGGCGGAAAGCTGGAAGCCGTAGCCGACCACCACGCCGAAGATCATGTAGGCGGCGGCGATGATCGCGTTGCGGCGCAGGATGTCCTCATCAAGCGGGAACAGGCCGCTGCTCGCGCCGGCCTTCGCCACCGTAAAGGCTCGGTACTCCCAGAACGACACCGCGCCCGCGACCGCGGCCAAGGCGAGCCCGTTGGCCCAGGTCGCGAGCCAACCGATGTCGAGCAGCGGCGCCAGCACGTGCCCGAGCGCGAACGCCATCGCGAACTGGCAGACGATGCCGACCGCGACGTGGCCCATCTGGTCGGCGATCCAGAGATAGGAATAGGTCGCCGCGCTCTGCACCTCCTTGCCGAAGATGTCGCGCCAGAACTGCACCAGCAAAAGCTTCAGCGGGATGTCGGGCGGCGACGGCACGGCGCCCTTCGGCAGCTCCATCCGGGTCGGATTGTTGCCGGGCTCGGCCACGGCGTCACTGCCGCTCCGCGCGACGCAAGCCCGGCGCGGTGACGAAAGCGGCGGTAGTATCGCAATTATTGGTGTCGCGGCGCATCGCCACCCGGCCCCTCCCGAGCGCGGCAGACGATAGCACAGCCGCGCATCGATAGAAAGCGGCGGCGTGCCTGACGCCACGCGCCCGGATTGCGATTGAGGCGCCAGGCGCGCGGAGTCATACTGCCGGCGCTTGTCTTGATGCGCGTTGGGCGGGTTTCGCGCGTCCCCCGGGGCAGGCCGGCGGGGAGGGTCGGGTCGGTGAGGTACGAGCTCTACTATTGGCCGTCGATCCAGGGGCGCGGCGAGTTCGTGCGCCTCGCGCTCGAGGAGGCCGGCGCCGACTACGTCGACGTCGCGCGCGAATCACGGCGCGACGGCGGCGGCGTGCCGGCAATGATGGAGCTGCTCGAGTCCGAGGCGGTCGCACGCCCGTCGTTCGCGCCGCCGTTCCTCAAGGCCGGTGCCCAGATCATCGGCCAGACCGCGAACATCCTGCTCTATCTCGGCGCCCGCCACCGCCTGGCGCCGGCGGGCGAGGCGGGCCGGTTGTGGACCCATCAGCTGCAGCTCACGGTGACCGACCTGGTGGTCGAGGTCCACGACACCCACCATCCGATCTCGAGCGGCCTGTACTACGAGGAGCAGCGCGCCGAGGCCCGCGCCCGGACCGGCCATTTCCTCAAGGCGCGGGCGCCGAAATATCTCGGCTATTTCGACCGGGTGCTGGCGCGCAACCCGGCCGGGGACAAGCACCTGGTGGGTGCGCGCCTGACTTACGCGGACCTGTCGCTGTTCCAGGTCGTGGCCGGGCTGCGCTACGCGTTCCCGCGCACCATGGCACGGCTCGAGACGCGCATGCCGCGCCTGGTCGCCCTTCACGACCGGGTCGCGGCGCGTCCCAGGCTGCGCGCCTACCTCGAGTCCGAGCGCCGCATCCCGTTCAACGAGGACGGCATCTTCCGCCACTACCCGGAGCTCGAGGCTTAGGCAATAGCATTTGAGGCGGGGCGGGGCGCGGCGTAAGGTCGGCGGCGTTCGCTGCCGCAGGGAAGGGGTCGTGCCGTGCCGAGCCTGGTCGCATTCGATGAGCGGACGGAGCGCCTGGTCCGCTTCGTCGAGGACACCGCGCCCGCCGACATCGTCGAGGCGACCTGTCGGAGGCTCGACGACGGCGAGGCGCCGGACCGGCTGCTCGAGGCCGCGGCGCTCGCGGTCAGCCGCTCAACGGTGCTGCCTCCGTCCCACCACGGCGGTCCCGTCCATCCGGTGGCTGGGCTGCACGCGATCAGCGGTTTGCGGGCGCGGCTCGACGGCGCGCGCGCCCGCCTGCCCGCGATCCAGGGCGTCGCGCTCGCCAACAAGCACATCCATTCGCCCATCATGGGGCCGGGCGCGATGGCGGCGATCGAGCCCGGCGCGCTCGCCGGCAAGACCGTGCCCGAGCTGCTCGCCGGGCTCGAATCGGCGCTTGCCAAGCGGCTGGCGGCCGCTGCGGAGCGCCACCTCGCGGCCCTGCTCGGCGTCGCCGAGCCGGTGCAGGTGTTGGAGATCCTGCTGCGCGTCGCGTTGCCGCGCAACGCCCTCGACGACCACTACTTCCTGTACCTGGTCCAGGCGTTTCGCGCGCTCGACGCGGTCGGCTGGGACCATGCCGAGGTGATCCTGCGGCCGGCGCTGTGCTTCCTCGCCCGCCACCCGATGATGGAGGCCGATCCGGACCAGCGCGGCCGGATCATTGCCGACGGCATTGATTTGTATCGCAACTATACGGCGCTAGAGCGGCTGGTCGACGACCGCGGCCT
>DASWHU010000315.1:0-21771 GCA_036398035.1 Alphaproteobacteria bacterium
CTGCTCCAGTCCGTGCTTGAGAAGGCCGTGCAAGCCTCGCAGGGAGACAGCCCCTTGGGCGCGCCCGGCACGACGCGATAGCCGCTTGCGCGTAGTGAGCGAGTCCGCGGCCCTCGGGACGTCTCGCTCGCGGCCGGAGAGACAAGGGCATCCGAGAGCGTGCGCCGGCCGCACTGCGGCGCTGCTGGTCTGCGCGCACGGCGTCGCCGGCGGCCCCGGCATGGCGAGCCGGCACGCCCAGGCGATCGCCGGCCGTGCCTTGTTCGCCGGGGTCGCGGCCTGCTGCCTCGCCGGCCGGCCGAGCGTCGCCGAGGCCTTGGCCGCGCTCGCCGGCGAGCCGGTCTACCTGGTGCCGGCGCTGATGGCGGACGGCTATACCGCGCGCACGCTGCTCAAGCGCGCGCTCACTGAGACGGCACCCGCGGACCGCGCGCGCGTGGTGGTGCGGCCGCCGGCCGGCACCCATGCCGGGCTCGCGCGGCTGTGCCTCGGCGCCGCGCTGCGCGCCTGCGCGGTCGAAGGCTGGCACGCCGATGCGGCGCGGCTGGTGCTCGCCGCGCACGGCACGAAGCGCAGCGCGCGCTCAGCCGAGGCCGCGCGCCGCCACGCCGAGGCGATCGCGCACGGCGCCCGTTTCGCCCATGTCTCGTGCGGGTTCCTCGAGCAGGAGCCGAGGCTCGACGCCGTGCTCGCCGAGCTGCCCGCGGTGCCGACCGTCGTGGTCGGGCTGTTCGCCGACCGCGGCGGCCACGGCGAGGGCGACGTCGGCGCCCTGGTCGCGGCGGCGCCGGGGCCGGCGCACTACGCCGGCCCGATCGGCACCGACCCCGGCTTCGCCGAGCTGATCGTCGCGCGTGCGCTGGCCGCCGACGCCTGAGCGGGTTGCAGGCCGGGCGTCAGCGGCGCCGCGGTGGCGCAGCACCGGCGGCACGTGCTCATCTGCTCGGGCCGCGCGCTCAAGTCGAGGATCATGCCCATCGCGGCGAGCGTCTGGCCGGGCCCGCACCAGTGCCCAGACCAGAGTTTGGAGTCGTCCGCCACTCGACATTGGGGTACCCCCACGCGCCCGGCACCGTCACTGATACGCGATGCAGGTCTCGCAGGGGGTGCCGGCGACGTCCTTTTGGAGGTTCGCCGCGCGCAAGGCGCGGAACGGCGCGCCCTGCCACGCTTCCAGGAAAGACATCCGGTTGAGGTCGCCCATGTCGAAGCGCCCGTCGTGGTCGAAGCAGCACGCCGACAGCCGGCCGTCATAGGTGATGTGGCCTTCGGTGAACAGCGCCCAGCACGGCAACGACTCGCGCAGCGCTCCCACCCGGCCGACGTTGCCCGCGACCGGCCGCGTACCGCGGGCGCCCGCGGTCAGCCCCGCCTGGTTGTAGAGCGGCAGCCAGTAATGCTCGTCGACGAACGGGCGGATGGTCTCGACCGCCGCCGCCATGCGCGCGCGCTGGCCTCCGTCGTACTGGATCGAGGATGCGTAGAGGCCGCAGCGGTGGCCGGTCTCGGCCTCGACCTTGTCGCGCACGCGCCGCGCGGCGGCGATGTTCGCGACCACTGCGTCGAAGGCATCGACCTGGGTCACCTCGCGGCATTGCGCCGGGTCGGCCCAGTTGAACGAGAACTTGAGGCTGTCGAGGCCCGCCTCGATGCAGGCGCGCACCCGGTCGGGCCTGGCCAGGCGGCCGTTGGTGGTGAGGAAGATGTAGGGATAGCCGAGCGCGCTGGCGTGGGCGATGGCATCGGGCAGGCGCCGGTACAGGAACGACTCGCCGAGATAGAACATGCCGATCTCATCGACCCCAGCCTGCCGCATCTCGGCCAGCAGGCGGCGCAGCAGGTCCCAATCGATGTCGCCCTTGGTGCGCAGGCCGTCGCCGGTGGCGCAGAAGAAGCACTTGAAGTCGCAGCGGGCGGTGAGCTCGATCTTGACGCTCTTCGGACACGGCGGCGCCGCCGTGCGGTATTCGGGCGGGATAAGGGTGATCGCGTCGATGCGCTCAGTGATCATGGCAACCTTCTCTGCTGGCGCACTCGAACCTCGCACGAGCGGAAGATTTGCCGGCCGTGTGCACGGCCTCGTTTCCATTGGAGTTAGTGTTGCCGACGGGCAGGGCAATGCAGCCCTCGCGCGGTCGACGGCGCGGGCAGCGGCGGACCGGCCCGCGCCGTCACCCGCGCCGCTCGTTGACCGAGCGGCTACATGCCTTGATTGAGCATTTCCCCGGTCTTGGTCGCGGCCATCTGCGCCTGCGCCAGGTCGTCGCTCGCGAGGCCGTCCATGGCCACCGCCAAGGCCGCCTCGAGCTTCTGCTTGATGGCGGCATCGCCGGCGTCGGGAATCGCGCCGCTGCCCTGGTCCTGGCACGGATTGGCCTGGGTCGAGTCGAAGCCGTCGCCGTCCGGGCCGACCAGGCAGTTGACGGCATGATGAAGATGGGCGCGCACCATCTCCAGGTCCGCCGAGTCGGCGGCAAGCTGGGCGTGCTGGGCGGCGGTCTTGGACTCCATCATGGCGTCGCCGGCGAGCGCCCCGGGCGCGCCGGCGAGAGCGGACAGTGCGAGCATTGCGGCAGCCGCCGCCGATGTCGAAAGCCTGTGGATCGTCGTCATGACCTTGCTTCCTCTGCTGTGAAGATCGGTGGTGTTCGGGAACCACGCGTGATCAACGCTTGTACCCGGCGCCCCGTGGCCGGCCAGCCGGGCGTAGCGAATGTGGGCACGCGACCGCAGGCGCCGCAAGACGTCGCCGCATGAATAGCGCCGGCAGCGGCGGGCCACCCGGCCGCGATGTCGCGCGCCGAGCCTTGAGATTAAGTGCGAATGCGTCGCAGTCCTATTGTAATTGCGGCAGCCGCGTGCTACCTCAGCGCAGTTGCGAGTAATTCTCAATCGGAGCCGGCCAGATGATCCGATCGTCCTTGCGCCGCGGGCTCGCGGCTTTGGTGCTGGGTGCGGCTCTCGCCGCACCGTCGGCGGTGGCCGACGAGCCGAGCTTCGAGCTCGTCATCCGCGACCACAAGTTCGAGCCCGAGACGCTCGAGGTGCCGGCCAACGCCCGGATCAAGCTGATCGTCCAGAACGCCGATCCGACGCCCGAGGAGTTCGAAAGCTACGAGCTCAACCGCGAGAAAGTGATCCCTGGCAACAGCCAGGCGATCGTGTATATCGGCCCTCTCGATCCCGGCACCTATCCGTTCTTCGGCGAGTTCCACATGGACACCGCCCAGGGCCGGATCATTGCCGAATAGTCCCGCAACGACGAGGCAAGGATCACGACCATGTCGGCGACCGCACTGATCGTATTCCGCGAGGTCCTTGAGGCGGCGCTGGTCGTCGGCATCGTCATGGCGGCCACGCGCGGGCTGCCCGGTCGCAACGCGTGGATCGGCGCAGGCCTTGCGCTCGGCGCGGGCGGCGCGGTGCTGGTGGCGGCCTTCGCGGGCGCGATCGCCGCGGCCGCGTCGGGCATGGGCCAGGAGCTGTTCAATGCCGCGGTCCTGTTCATCGCGGTCGCGATGCTTGGCTGGCACAACGTCTGGATGAGCCGGGCGGGCCGCGCCATGGCGCGCGAGCTGACCGCCGTCGGGCGGGCCGTGCGCGACGCCGAGCGGCCGATCTACATTCTCGCCATCGTGGTCGGCGTTGCCGTCCTGCGCGAAGGCTCGGAGGTGGTGCTGTTCCTCTATGGCATCGCCGCCGCCCAGGGGACCGACGCCGGCGCCATGCTCGCCGGCGGGGCGGTCGGCCTCGCGCTCGGCATCGCGGCGGGGGCGGTGATCTATTTCGGGCTGATCCGGCTCGCCGGCCGCTACCTGTTCGCGATCACCGGCGGGATGATCCTGCTCCTCGCCGCCGGGATGGCGGCGCAGGGCGCCAAGTTCCTGTCCCAGGCCGGCTATCTGCCCACCCTCGGCCACGGCATCTGGGACACCTCGGCGGTGATCTCCGACGGCGGCCCGCTCGGCAATCTGTTGCACGTCCTGATCGGCTACTCGGCCCGCCCGGACGGCATCCAGCTCGTGTTCTATATCGCGACGCTGGTTGCGATCGGCGGTCTCATGTACCTGTTCCGCACGCCCAAGGCGCGCGTGGCGGCGGTGGCGGCGGTGGCGATCGTGGCTGCGGCGGCGACGTTCGGGCCGACCGGCGGCGAGCCGGCCCGGGCCGCCGACCTTAAGGTCTATTCGCCGGTGGTCGAGGAAGGGGAGTTCGCGATCGAGGCGCGCGGCAACCTCACCTTCGACGACGCCGCGGACAAGGACCGGGCCCAGTCGCAGCGCTACGAGATCGAGTACACGCCGAACGACTTCTGGCACACGGCGCTGGTCGGCAAGCTGGAACAGGCGGCCGAGGGCAGCCTGAGATACACCGCGACCGCATGGGAGAACATCCTCCAGCTGTTCCCCCAGGGCCAGCAGTGGCTCGATCTCGGCGTCTACCTCGAGTACGAGCTCGCCCGCGACCGCAGCGACGCCGACGCGTTCGAGGGCAAGATCCTGGCGGAGAAGAACCTCGGCCGTGTCGCCTTCACGGTCAACCCGACCTTCGAGCAGGAGATCGGCGGCGACGACACGGACTCGACCGAGTTCAAATATGCGGCGCGCGTGAAATGGCGCTGGAAGCCGGAACTAGAGCCGGCGATCGAGGCCTATGGCGACATCGGCGAGATCGGCGACGTAAAGGCGATGCGCGCACAGCGCCATCAGGTCGGCCCGGTGCTGCTCGGCACGTTCCGCCTCACCGATACCAGCAAGCTGCGCTACGAGGCCGGCTATCTATTCGGACTCACCTCCGATGGCAGCCCCGACGGCGCTTTCAAGTGGCTGGTGGAGGTCGAGCACTACTTCTGATCGGCCGCCCCCGGCGGCTGCGCGCGCGCCAGCAGCGGTCCGCAGACCGCCAGGTAAAGCGCAAACGCGACCATCCACGCGGTTGCCGACGTGATCACAAGGGGCATGTAGGCGTCGGTCCAGGCGGAGGCGATCAGGCGCGTCAGCGCGGCGACGGTGACCAGCACGTAGGCCGCGCTCAGGCCCGGCCCGGCGCGGAGTTCGCGGCCGGTATGGCCGAGCGTCGCCCGGCTCATCACCGCCATGGTCATGGTTCCCATCGCGCCCGCGGTCAGCGCGTGAATGGCGCTGGTCTGGGACAGTCCCTCGACCACGAAGCTCGCCGCGAGCAGCGCCAAGCCGATCGGGATCCACAGATAGCCGACATGCAGCACCCACAGCAGCGGCTCGGCTCGGGTGCGCCAGCCGCGCCAGCGCGCAAGGCGCACCGCGTTCAGCGCCGCCGCCAGCCCCGCGAGCGCGGCCGCGGTCGCGGTAACCGGCGTCGCCGCCCACCACGCCAAGGCCAGCGCCGTCGCGGCCAGGCTCACGCGGTCGACGACGCCGAAGCTCGCCGGCAACGCCTGCGGATCGCGCTTGACCAGCCAGTTGCGGCTGAAGCTCGGGATGATCCGCCCGCCGATCAGCGTGATCAGGGCGATGATCACGGCGATCGCCGCGCGCCGGGCGAGCCCGTCGTCGACCAAGCCCGCGACCGCGCCGTGCGACAGCAAGTTGCAGGCGAGAAACAGGAGCACGGCCGACACCACCGGCAGGTTGCGCCAGTTTTTGCCGGCCACGACCTCGCGCAGGGCCACCGCGGCGACCGCCGCGAGGAAGGCGAGGTCGACGACCGCGGCCGGCCACATACCGACCAGCGCCGAGGCCGCGACCGCGATCCGCCCGGCGAGCCACAGCCCGGCCAGCGCCAGCAGCGGCCCGCCCTGCAGCGGCAGGCGGCCGGTCCAGTTGGGGATCGCGGTGAGCAGAAACCCGGTGACGGTGGCGGCGACGAAGCCGAACAGCATCTCGTGATAGTGCCAGGCGATCGGGTCGAAGGCGGTCGGCAGCGTTATCCAACCCCGGATCGTCGCCACCGACAGCGCCAGCGCCACCGGCGCCCAGATGCCGGCGAGAAGGAAGAACGGGCGGAAGCCGTGGGCAAGGACCGCCGGCACGGCAGCCTGGCGGTAGCGCGGCAGCGGCGCGTGGCCGGCAACCCTGCCCGGTTCGCGCCCGCTCGGCTGGTCCGCTCCCGTGGCCATCCCGCAGCCTCACTAAGATGCCGCCCCGGGCTGCGAGCATTGGCATGCTCCATTTCGGCTGCGCCGGGGACCCGCAGCATCTTACGGCCTTGCGCCGCGAACGGGGGAGGATGTCGATCGAGGCGCCGCCACGGAGGTCGCGATTGCCGGTCGCGCAACCCGCCCGCGCCTGCCTCACGCCGACCGTCAATCCGTCACTGGCCGGCGGAGGCGGTTCCGGACGGCGACAGGTCGGTCCCGAACACCGGCCCGACGGCGCCCGAGATCCCGGCCAGAACCCCGAGGTCGAGCAGCCCGGCACGGTACATGTCGTGGAACACCTGGCCCCAGCCGCTCGAGGTGAGCCGCGCGACCGCGATTTGCTCCAGGCTCCAGATGTCGCCGGTGGCGGGGCACGGGCCGTAGCCGTGCGCGATGTCCACCGCGCCGGGGCCGCCAGCATCGCGGTCGCCGCCTTGCATGGTCTGCGCCAGGAACGCGATCTGCGCCAGGTACAGGTGAAGCGCGACGTCCCGGTGGCCGGCCGGAAGCGACGCAAAGGTGCGCGGCCAGGGTTCGCTGCACACCTCAGGCCGTGACCGGTCCAGCGGCACCGCGCCGCTGTCCAGGGCGCGCTGCTCGGGCTCGGCCTCCGCCGGGCCCGCAGGGACCGTCGCCGCGACCTGCGCGGGCGTGCCGCTGCCGTCGGCTGCCGCGGGAGCGGCCGTCACCAGCGATCCGACCAGCAGGCACAGCATGGCGCAGGCGCCGTTCGATCGCGGGCGAGTCCCGGTCATGCGAGCCCTCCATTTCGCCGTCCCGCACCGCACGGTCCTGCGGGCCATGGCCAAATGTTTCGGGAAAACGCTAATAAGTATAATCCCTAGTGCGTGCGGCGGGGGTGACAAGCGGCGCATATTGTTGTGACAATTTCCGGATCGGGCTGGGCAACCCCGTCCGACCCCGGATATCGTTATCCTGCAACGGTTTTCCGGCTCAAGCGGCCGACGGCCGGGCGTCACAAAAGATTCCGTGCTATAAAATCGGCAGGGGTGCAGAAATCTTGAGCGGGGTCGGCGGCAGTGTCCATTGCGCTGGGGTCAGCCATCCGGTCCCTGATCGGGACCATCGTCCTGATGCTGGGCGGGTGCGCCATGGCCTCGGCGACGCGCGAGGACGTCGACCGGGTGTCGGCGGACGAGGACCACGCCCCGACCGCGGGCGGCGCCAGGCCGATCGTGGCCGTGCCCGAGACCGAGCCGCCGGCGTCGGTGCTGCCGGACGAGGCGGCCGGCGAGCAGCCGGCGGCGATCGAGCTTTCGGTGCGCACGCCGCCGGCCAAGCCGACGCCGCCGCCCAAGCCGCTGCCGTCCCCCGACCCGGACAAGCTCTTGGGCATGAGCACGGGCGCGGTCACGGCGGAGCTCGGCGCGCCGGCGGCCCAGCGCGACGAGCCGCCGGCACATGTGTGGCGCTACACGACCGATTTCTGCTCGCTCGACGTCTTCTTCTTCCTGGACATGACCAGCGACAGCCGTCGCGTGCTGGCCTACGACATCCAGATCATCGACGGGCGCAGCGAGGACGAGCTGCTCTGCTATCGTGAGATCGAGAAGAGACATGCTGTCGCAAGCGAAAACATCGACCTCAGATAACAAACGAATCCTGGTCGTCGACGACGACGACCTGTTCCGCGAGTCGATCGCGGCGAACCTTTCGGAATCCGGTTTCGACGTTTCGGCGTTCGCCGACGGCGAGAGCTTTCTCGACTTCATGGGCGAGGGGTGCGGCGACCTCGTTCTGCTCGACTGGAAGATGCCGGGCATGTCCGGCATCCAGGTGCTGCACCGCATCCGCGAGCTCGGGATCGAGCTTCCGGTCATCTTCCTCACCCATCTCAGCGACCAGGTCTACGAGGAGCGGGCGCTCGGCGGCGGCGCGGTGGATTTCGTCGAGAAGACGCGCAGCTTCACCATCATCCAGCGCCGCATCGAGCTGATCCTGAGCGGGCGGCGGGCCGGCGCCGCGGGAATCGCCGACGCGGCCTCGGACCAGAAAGGCGTCGGCGTCATCCGTTCGGCGTCGCTCACCCTCGATGCCGGCTCGTGCCGCGCGTTCTGGAACGATCTGGAGGTCGACCTGACACTGACCGAGTTCGAGATCGTGCAGTGGCTGGTCGAGCGCGCCGGGCGCGACGTGCCCTACCGCGACCTGTACGATCTGGTTCACGGGCCCGATTTCATCGCCGGCCTGGGATCGGAGGGCTATCGCGCGAACGTGCGCGCGTTCATCAAGCGCATCCGCCAGAAGTTCCGGAACCTGGACGACAACTTCGATGGCATCGTCAACTATCCCGGCTTCGGCTACCGATGGAGAGCGGATGGCGACTGAGGCCGGCGCGGGCCGGTCGGGCTTCTCGCTGCTGCGGCGTTCGATCAGCGTGAAGTTCCTGGTGCTGTTCCTGCTGTTCTCGATCGTGCCGTTCATCATCTACGACCAGCTTCAACAGGCCTATCTGCAGCACCGCACCTTGCTGCTCAACAGCATCCAGGAGCAGGGGCGCCTGGTCGCGATCGGGATCGCGCCGTGGCTGCCGTCCGAGACGCCGAAGGAGCTGCGCGCGACCGGCAAGCTGCTCGAGCGCTACGATTCGCGTCAGGTCAGCATCAAGCTCTTGTGGCGGCCCGCCGCGACCCTCGAGGACTCGACGCTCTATTACATCGGCTCGGCGCCGGCGGTGCCCGCCGCCTACCTGGACGAGGAGGTGCGGCGATTTCGCGAGATGGGCGTGATCTCGAACGTGCTGGGCTCGTGCAGCGGCGGCGGGCCGGTCGCCTCGCGCTACGTCAATCCGGCCGGCGGGCACGAGATCCTCACCGCGATCACGCCGATCCTCAAGGGCGAGGAATGCTGGATCGTCATCACCTCGGCATCGGAAGAGGTGCTTGGCGAGGACGGGCTCGGCACCCCTTACTGGCAACGCCGCGAGGTGGTGCTGTCCGGCGTCATCTATCTGGTCGTTCTTGCCGTCACGCTGTCGCTGCTGCTGTCGGTGTGGGGCAACGTCCGGCGCTTCGGCTGGCTGGCGCGGCGGCTGCGGACGGCGCGCGAACGGAGCCGGCGCTTCGTCGACCTCAATCGCGTGCCCGAGCTCGCCGGCGTGGCGCAGGCGCTCGACGACCTGGTGTCGTCGCTCCGCCGCTCGGCCGAGAGCCTGCGCGAGAGCTCGGAGGAACGGGCGCACGCCTTCAAGACGCCGATCGCCACCATCGCGCAGTCGGTCCAGCCGATCCGCAACACGCTCGGCGACAGCGACGGCAGGGCGGGGCGCGCGCTCAAGGTCATCGAGCGCTCCCTGGAAAGGCTCGAGGAGCTCCTGGTCGCCAGCCACCGCATGGACGAGGAAAATGCCAAGCTGATCGATCCGCCGCGCGAGCCCGTCGACCTGGCGGCCCTGGTGCGCCAGACCGCAAGCGGCTACGACCAGAGCCTGAAGGCGCAGGACAGCGCCATCGAGATCCGCGCCTCGGTGCCCGACAAGGCGGTCATCGTCGAGGCCAGCGAGGACCTGATCGAGACCGTGCTCGAGAACCTGCTCGACAACGCCATCAGCTACGCGCCCGCGAACGGCTGCGTCGAGGTGGCGGTGACCGCGTCCGGTGGCGCCGCCAGGGTGACCGTCGCCGACAACGGCCCGGGCATGGACCCGGCCATGCTGAACCGCGCCTTCGAGCGCTACTTCTCGACCCGTGCCGGGGGGCGGCGGGGCGACGACGGCGGCGAGGCGGGCGCACCGTCGCATTTCGGTATCGGGCTATGGGTTGTACGGCGCAACATCGAGGCGCTCGGCGGCAGGGTGGCGCTCGAGAACCGCAACGGCGCAGGCCTGGTGGTGCGCGTCGATATCCCGCTCGCACGCTAGAACGGATCGGCGGCCGACGCTTGTCACAGATTTGTCGCTGCCCCGCCGGCCGAGGTCCCGCTACGGTCCGAGGGCCGGCGCAACGCGCCACGCAACGCGGAGACGGGATCGGCCGACGCGCAAGGCACTCCTTCGGCACTGCCACCGCAATTGCGACATGGTCGTGGGGGATGCGCCGGCACCTTCTGCGCCCGGCTTCGTTGCACGCCCCCCGAACAGCGGCGGCCAACGCGCATCGCGCCCGCAAGCGTCGCCGAAAAAAAGACCCCGCAGGCAATGCGGGGTCGAAGTCGCTCACGTGGGGGACGTCGACGTGAGCATTTCAAGGGGGGGTCTCTTGTTGTTGTTGTGGGCACGTCACGTCCGTTGCGGGCCGCCGATCCTGGGGTCGTCCGTGCCGGCCGGCGCCCCGATCGGGGCTGTGCCCGCGGTCGATGGCCTGGGCACGGGCCGCGGCCGGAAGCAGCGCCGCGAGCGCGATCAGCCATGTTCTCATCTCGATGCCTCGGCGCAATTGACGTCCCCGCGTTGCGCGTCGGTTGCCCTGTTGCCCTTTTCTAACCGAACGCGGCGCGATGCGGTTGTGACCGGCGTGGGACAAATTTGAGTCGTGGTCCCGTCTCGCCTTGCGGCCGGCGTCGCGGTCGAGTCGGTGCCGGGCGTGACATGCATCGACGCCCCCCTTGCGGTGCTCCCGGCCGCCATCGGCGGCCTCGGCCGGGCCTGACGCGCGTGTTCAGCCGACCCGCGAGCTCCGCGCCGGCAGCCGGCAGAACCCCTGCGCCGGCACATCGAGCGCGCTGTTGAACTTGCTCGACAGGTTCTGGAAGGCGATCAGGGCGGTGAGCTCGATGATCGTATCGTCGTCGAAATGGTGCCGCAGCTCCGCGAACAGCGCCTCGTCGACCTGCTGGTCGGTGCGGGTGATCGCCTCGGCGTACGCGAGCGCCGCCCGTTCGCGCGCCTCGAACTGCTCGCTCGCGCGCCAGTCGTCGAGCGCCTCGATCTTGGCCGGCGCGACGCCGCGCTTGAGCAGCGTCGCCGAGTTGAGGTCGACGCAGAACCGGCACCAGTTGATCTGCGACACCCGCACCGTGACCAGCGAGCGCAGCGCCGGATCGAGCGGCGACGATTTGCGGTCGATCATGCCGTAGAGCACGGCGACGCCCAGGAACAGCTTGGGCGCCCGCGCCCACAGCAGCGCCGAGTCGAGCACCGCGCCGTATTTCCGCCGCTGGTTCCAGAAGAACGGGCGCAGGTACCAGGGGTAGCTCGCCAGCGGTTTCGCGTCGATTCTCATGACTTGACCTTTCCGGGCCGGCGCGGACCCTTGATGACAAGAACGGGCCGAACTGTCGCTATCATGGATCAGGGCCGGCGCGCCGGCACGAGCGGCCTTAACCTCGGCGGCCAGACGTGGGATCATGGGCCGATGCGTCAACGCTGCGACACGGCAAGGGGACGGCCCGGGGCGTGCCGGCGATCCTGACCCGGGACGGGCTCGACGCCCTGCTCGCCGCGCTCAGGGGCCGCGGCTACCGGGTGGTCGGCCCGACCGTGCGCGAGTCCGCGATCGTCTACGACGACATCGCCGCCACCGCCGACCTGCCCGAGGGCTGGACCGACGAGCAGGACGGCGGGCGCTACCGGCTGGTGCGGCGCGGCGACGGCGCGCTGTTCGGCTACGCGGTCGGGCCGCAGTCGTGGAAGAAGTACCTGCACCCGCCGATCCTGCCGCTGTGGCGGGCCAGGCGCGACGGCGACGGGCTCAGCATCGAGGCCACCGAGCCGGTCAGCGAGCGCGTCGCCTTCATTGGCGTGCGCGCCTGCGAGCTGCACGCGATCGCGATCCAGGACCGGGTGCTGCTCGAGGGCCGCTACGTCGACCCCCACTATCGGGCGCGGCGCGAGGGCGCGTTCATCGTCGCCGTCAACTGCGGCCACGCCGGCGGCACCTGCTTCTGCGTGTCCATGGGCACCGGCCCGCGCGCCGAATCGGGCTGGGATCTGGCGCTGACCGAGCTGGCGGGGGAGGGCGAGCACCGGTTCCTGATCGAGGCGGGCACCGACGCGGGCCGCGAGGTGCTGGCCGCGCTGCCCCATCGCGCCGCCCGGCCCGAGGAGGTCGCGGCCGCCGAGGCCGTGATCGCCAAGACCGCGGCCAACATGGGGCGCGAGATGCCGGCGGCCGAGGTCAAGGAGCTGCTGCTCGCCAACCTCGAGCACCCGCGCTGGGACCAGGTCGCCGATCGCTGCCTCACCTGCGGCAACTGCACCATGGTCTGCCCGACCTGCTTCTGCACCTCGGTCGAGGATTCGAGCGATCTCGACGGCGCGGGCGCGGCGCGCACGCGGCGCTGGGACTCGTGCTTCACCATGGACTTCTCGTTCATCCACGGCGGCAGCGTGCGCAGCTCCGCGCGCTCGCGCTACCGGCAGTGGATGACCCACAAGCTCGCCACCTGGCACGACCAGTTCGGCAGCTCCGGCTGCGTCGGCTGCGGGCGCTGCATCACCTGGTGCCCGGTCGGCATCGACATCACCGAAGAGGTGCACGCGATCCGCGGCGGATCCGCGCGTTGAGGGAGGGCGCCGTGCAAGGCCTCGAACGAATCGTCAGGGAGCACCCGTTCTTCGCCGGCCTCGAGGAGGGCTTCCTCGAGCTCGTGTGCGGCTGCGCCAAGAACGTCCGCTTCGACGCCGGCGACTATCTGTGCCACGAGGGCGAGCAGGCCAACGAGTTCTACATGATCCGCCACGGCCGCGTGGGGCTCGAGATCACCGTGCCGGGGCGTGCGTCGGTCACCTTCCAGACCATCGGCGAGGGCGGCATCGTCGGCGTGTCGTGGCTGGTGCCGCCCTATCGTTGGAACTACGACGCCAAGGCGCTCGAGCTGGTGCGCGCGATCGCGCTCGATGCGAGCTGCCTGAGGGAGAAGAGCGAGCAGGACCACGACCTCGGCTACGAGCTGATGAAGCGTTTCATGCCGATCCTGGTGCAGCGGCTGCAGGCGACGCGGCTGCAGATCCTCGACGTGTACGGAAGCCCGCGCTGACATGCGCGCGCTCGCGCCCGCGCTCGGTGATGCGATGGTGCCGCGCATCGCGCGCGTGCGCCGGCGCCGGCGCGAGTGCCCGCAGACCTGGACGCTCGAGATCGAGCCCGAGGGAGCGCCGCCGGATGTGCGCTTCGCCCCCGGCCAGTTCAACATGCTGTACGCTTTCGGGGTCGGCGAGGCACCGGTCAGCGCCAGCGGCGACCCGGCGGCCGCGGGCCCGCTGGTCCACACCATCCGCGCGGTCGGCGCGGTCTCGACTGCGCTCGTCCGCCTCGGGCCGGGAGACGCGGTCGGCCTGCGCGGGCCGTTCGGCAGCGGCTGGCCGCTGGCGGAAGCGGCCGGGCGCGACGTGGTGGTGATCGCCGGCGGGCTCGGCCTTGCGCCGTTGCGCCCGCTCATCCTGCGCCTGCTCGCCGAGCGCGAGCGTTACGGCAAGGTCGCGCTGCTCTACGGCACCCGCAGCCCGCTCGACATCCTTTACCGGCGCGAGCTCGAGACATGGCGCCGCCGGCTCGACAGCGAGATCGAGGTCACGGTCGACCACGCCGCCGGCGGCTGGCGGGGCAATGTCGGCGTGGTCACCGACCTGGTGCCGCGCGCCGCCTTCGACCCGCTGCACACGATCGCCATGGTCTGCGGGCCCGAGGTCATGATGCGGTTCGCGATCGCGGCGCTCATCGAGGCGGGCGTTGCCCCGGACGCGATCTGGCTGTCGATGGAGCGCAACATGAAGTGCGCCATCGGCCATTGCGGCCATTGCCAGTTCGGCCCGGCGTTCGTGTGCAAGGACGGCCCGGTGTTCCGCTACGACCGCGTCCGTGACATCCTGGCGCTGAAGGAAATCTGACATGGCCCGGGGCGCGCGCAAGCCAAGGCTCGCGGTGTGGAAGTTCGCCTCGTGCGACGGCTGCCAGCTCAGCCTGCTCGATTGCGAGGACGAGCTGCTGGCGGTCGCCGGCGCGCTTGACATCGCCTACTTCCCGGAGGCGATGCGGGGCGAGGTCAAGGGCCGCTACGACCTGTCGCTGGTCGAGGGCTCGATCACCACCGCCGACGATGCCGAGCGCATCAAGGAGGTGCGGCGGCGCTCCCGCCGCCTGGTCACCATCGGCGCCTGCGCGACCTCCGGCGGCATCCAGGCGCTGCGCAACTTCAAGGACGTGGCCGCGTTCATCTCGATCGTCTACGCGCGGCCCGACTACATCGACAGCTTGGCGACTTCGACCGCGATCGCGGACCACGTGCCGGTCGATTTCGAGCTGCGCGGCTGCCCGATCGACAAGCGCCAGCTGCTCGAGGTGATCGGCGCCTTCCTGGCCGGGCGCAAGCCGGTCACGCCCGCGCACAGCGTGTGCCTCGAGTGCAAGCTGCGCGGCACCGTCTGCGTCATGGTCGCCCACGGCACGCCGTGCCTGGGGCCGGTGACCCATGCCGGCTGCGGCGCGCTGTGCCCGGCCTATGACCGCGGCTGCTATGGCTGCTTCGGGCCGATGGAGACGCCGAATGCGCCGTCCTTGAGCGGTTGGCTCGGCGCCCTCGGCATGGGCGCGCGCGACCTCGAGCGTGTCTGGCGCACCTTCAACGCCAACGCCCCGGCGTTCCGCGAGGAAAGCGAGCGCCATGGCGCGTAGGACGATCCAGGTCAAGCAGCTCGCCCGGGTCGAGGGCGAGGGCGCGCTGAAAGTGACGGTGCGCGACGGCGTGGTCAGCAGCGCCGAGCTCAGGATCTTCGAGCCGCCGCGCTTCTTCGAGGCGTTCCTGCGCGGGCGCGCTTATCGCGAGGCGCCCGACATCACCGCGCGCATCTGCGGCATCTGCCCGGTCGCCTACCAGATGAGCGCGGTACACGCGATGGAGGACGCGTTCTCCGTCGCGGTCGATGCGCCGCTCCGCGATCTCAGGCGCCTGCTCTATTGCGGCGAGTGGATCGAGAGCCACGTGCTCCACGTCTACATGCTGCACGCGCCCGACTTCCTCGGCTATGACGGCGCCATCGACATGGCGCGCGACCATCCCGACCTGGTCCGGCGCGGGCTCGCGCTCAAGAAGGCCGGCAACGAGCTGATGGCGCTGCTCGGCGGGCGCGAGATCCACCCGATCAACGTCCGCGTCGGCGGCTTCTACAAGACCCCGCGCCGGCGCGAGCTGGCGGCGGTCGGCGAGCGGCTGAAATGGGCGCGCGACGCGGCGCTGGAAACCGTCACGTGGGTCGCCGGCCTCGACGTCCCGGACCGGGCTTACGACTACGAGTTCGTCGCCCTCAGGCACGCCCGCGACTACCCGTTCAACGACGGCCGCATCGCCTCGAGCCGCGGTCTCGACATCGCCGCCAGCGAGTTCGACGACCACTTCGAGGAGAGCCACGTCAAGCACTCGAACGCGCTGCACGCGCGCATCCGCGGCCGCGGCGCCTATCTGGTCGGCCCGCTCGCCCGCTACGCGCTGAACTTCGAGCGCCTGTCGCCGCTCGCCCGCGAGGCGGCGAAAGACGCCGGCCTCGGGCCGGTCTGCACCAACCCCTACCGGAGCATCGTCGTGCGCGCGGTCGAGGTGCTCTATGCCTGCGACGAAGCGCTGCGCCTGATCGAGGCGTACCGCGAGCCGGACCGTCCCGCGGTGCCGGTCGAGCCCTGCGCCGGCACCGGCCACGCCTGCACCGAGGCGCCGCGCGGCATCCTCTATCACCGCTATCGGCTGGATGCCGACGGCACCATCCTTGAGGCGCACATCGTGCCACCGACCTCGCAGAACCAGGCGAGCATCGAGGACGACCTCCGCCGCTACGTCGCCGGCTGGCTCGACCTCGGCGACGACGAGCTGCGCCATCGCTGCGAGCAGACGGTGCGCAACTACGACCCGTGCATCTCCTGCGCGACCCATTTCCTCAAGCTGGAGATGGACCGTGGCTGAGCGGGCGCGCCGCGTGGTGGTCGGCCTCGGCAATCCCGACCGCGGCGACGACGGCGCCGGGCGCACGGTCGCGCGCAGGCTGCGCGGGCGGCTGCCGCGGGACGTCGCCCTCGTCGAGCACGACGGCGAGGCGAGCGGCCTTCTGGCGCAGATCGAGGGCGCCGATGCCGCCTACCTGATCGACGCCTGTGCGTCGGGGGCGCCGGCCGGCACCGTGCGCCGGTTCGACGCGGCCCGCGCGCCGTTGCCCGAGGCGGCCTTCGAGGTGTCGACCCACGGCCTCGGCCTTGCCGCCGCGATCGAGCTTGCGCGCGCGCTCGGCGCGCTGCCGCGCCGGTGCGTCGTCTATGCCATCGAGGGCCAGTCGTTCGAGGTCGGGGCAGGCCTGTCGCCTGCGGCCGCCGCGGCGGTCGCCGAAGTGGTGGAGCAGCTGGTGAAGGAAATCCGTGCGCCGGAGCGCGCCGGCCATGCATGAGGCGGGGCTGATCGCGGGCCTGATGCGCCGCATCCTCGAGGTCGCCGAGGCCGAGAACGCGACCCGTGTGGTCGGCGCCTCGGTGTGGCTCGGCGCGCTCAGCCACATGTCGGCCGCGCACTTAGCCGAGCACTTCGCGCGGGCTGCCGCCGGCACCATCGCCGAGGGCGCCGCACTCGACATCGAGCTGTCGGGCGATGCGACCCACGCCGAGGCTGACGGCATCGTCCTGCACAGCGTCGAGGTCGAGAGCTGACGCGATGTCCGCGCCCCCGCCTTTCGAGCTCGACATGGCGGAGCGCGCGCGCCTGCGCATCCGGGTTCGCGGCGCCGTGCAGGGGGTCGGCTTCCGCCCGTTCGTCTACCGGCGCGCGGCCGAGCTCGGCCTCGCCGGCTGGGTGACCAACTCGACCGAAGGGGTCACGGTCGAGGCCGAAGGCGATCCGGGTCGCCTCGCCGCGCTGGTCGAGTCCTTGCGCGACGCGGCGCCGGCGCCTGCGCGGGTGTCGCAAGTCGAGACCTGCGCGATCCCGCCATGCGCGGCCGAGGGGTTCGAGATCCGGGCGAGCGTGACCACCGGCGCGCGCAGCGCCGAGGTGCTGCCCGACCTTGCCACCTGCGAGGACTGCCTGGCCGAGCTGTTCGACGCATCCGACCGCCGCTACCTCTACCCGTTCATCAACTGCACCAGCTGCGGGCCGCGCTACAGCATCATCGAGGACCTGCCCTACGACCGCGCGCGCACCTCGATGCGCCGGTTCGAAATGTGCGCGGCCTGCCGGTCCGAATACGACAACCCGGCCGACCGCCGCTTCCACGCCGAGCCCAACGCCTGCGCGGACTGCGGGCCGAGCCTCGCGCTGTGGGACTCGTCGGGCGCGCCGGTTGCGCACAAGCATGACGCGCTGCTCGCCGCCGCGCGCATGCTCGGCGAAGGGCGCATCGTCGCGGTCAAGGGGCTCGGCGGCTTCCACCTGATGGTCGATGCACAGAGCGAGGACGCGGTGCGCGCGCTGCGCCGGCGCAAGCGGCGCCCCGACAAGCCGTTCGCGGTCATGTTCGCCTCCCTCGCCGAGGTCGCGACGCACTGCCGCGCCTCTGCGGCCGAGGCCGCGCTGCTCGTCGGCCCGGAACGGCCGATCGTGCTGGTGCGCCGCAACTCCGGCGCCGTCGCGGATGCGGTCGCGCCGGGCAACCCGTGGCTCGGCGTCCTGCTCGCCTATGCGCCGCTGCATCACCTGCTGCTTGGCGCGCTCGGCTTTCCCGTGGTTGCGACCAGCGGCAACCTCTGCGACGAGCCGATCGTCACCGACGAGCACGAGGCGGTGCGCCGCCTTGCCGGCATCGCCGACGCGTTCCTGGTCCACGACCGCGCCATCGTCCGCCCGCTCGACGACTCGGTCGTGCGCGTCGTCGCCGGGCGGATGCTCATGCTGCGCCGCGCGCGCGGCTATGCGCCGGCGCCGGTCGGTGAAGCCACACTCGCGCCCGGCATCCTCGCTCTCGGCGGGCACCTCAAGGCGACGGTTGCCTTGACCACCGCAAGCGGCGCAATCGTGAGCCAGCATATCGGCGACCTCGAGACGGTCGAGGCACGCGCCGCCTACCGGCGCGCGGCCGACGACATCGCGCGCCTGCATGACGCCCGGCCGCGCCTGGTGGTGCGCGACCTGCATCCGGACTACGACTCGAGCCGCGTTGCCGAGGCTGCCGGCCTGCCGGTCGTCTCCGTCCCGCACCACCTGGCGCATGTCGCCGCGTGCCTGGCCGAGCACGGTCTCGATGCGCCGGTGCTCGGTGTCGCCTGGGACGGCACCGGCTACGGGCCGGACGGGACAGTGTGGGGCGGGGAGTTCCTGCACGTCACCGCGCGCGCCTGGCGCCGGGTCGCGCACCTCGCCACCTTCCGCCTGCCCGGCGGCGAGGCGGTGGCACGCGAGCCGCGCCGCGCCGCGCTCGGCGCGCTCTACCGCGCGTTCGGGCCGGCCGCGCTCGACATGACCGACCTCGCGCCGGTCGCGGCATTCGAGCCGGCCGAGCGCCGCGTGCTGGGCGCGATGCTGGCGCGCGGCCTGAACGCGCCGGTGACGTCGAGCGCGGGTCGGTTGTTCGACGCGGTCGCGGCGCTGGCCGGGGTGCGCCAGCGCGCAAGCTATGAAGGCCAGGCCGCGGCCGAGCTCGAATGGGCGGCGGGCGAGGGCGCAAACGGCGCGCGCTACGACCTCGCGCTTCGGCCCGCGGACGGCGACGGGCCGCTGGTGGTCGACTGGCTGCCGGCGCTGGCGGCGATCGTCGCGGACCTGCGCGCCGGCATCCCGGCCGCGATCGTCTCGGCGAAGTTCCACGACGGCCTTGCCGCCGCGATCGCCGAGGTCGCGGCCGTGATCGGCGAGCCGCGGGTGGTGCTCAGCGGCGGCTGCTTCCAGAACAAGCGCCTCACCGAGTCGACCGTCGCGGCGCTGCGGGCGCGGGGTCTCGAGCCCGTCTGGCACCGGCGCGTGCCGCCCAACGACGGCGGCATCGCGCTCGGCCAGGCGGCATGGGCGGCGTGGTCAGAAAGCAGAGGAGAGACGCCATGTGCCTGGCGGTCCCCGGACGAATCCTGAGCCAATCCGGCGACGACCCGCTGATGCGGGTCGGGCGGGTCGACTTCGGCGGCGTGGTCAAGGAGATCAACCTCGCCTTCGTGCCCGAGGCACGTATCGGCGACCACGTACTGGTCCATGTCGGTTTCGCCATCACCGTGATCGACGAGGCCGAGGCGGCGCGCGTGTTCGAGCATTTGCGCGAGATCGGCGAGCTCGCAGAGGACGGGGCTGCGCCATGAGGTTCCGCGACGAGTATCGCGCGCCGGCCGCCGCGCAGGGCTATGCGCGCGCGATCGCCAAGGCGGCGACCCGGCCGTGGACCTTGATGGAGGTGTGCGGCGGCCAGACCCATACCATCGTCCGCTACGGCATCGACCAGCTATTGCCCGTCGGCATCGAGCTGGTGCACGGCCCGGGCTGCCCGGTCTGCGTCACCCCGGTCGAATATGTCGACAAGGCGATCGAGATCGCATCGCGGCCGGGGGCCACGCTGTGCTCGTTCGGCGACATGCTGCGCGTGCCGGGACGCGGCGGCGACCTGCTCGGCGCCAAGTCGCGGGGCGCCGACGTGCGCATCGTCTACTCGCCGCTTGACGCGCTCGCCGTCGCCCGCGCCGAGCCCGCGCGCGAGGTGGTGTTCTTCGCGGTCGGCTTCGAGACCACGGCGCCGGCCAACGCCATGGCCGCCTGGCAGGCTCGGCGCCAAGGCCTCGCCAACTTCTCGCTGCTGGTCTCGCACGTGCTGGTGCCGCCGGCGATGCGCGCGATCCTGGACGCGCCGGCGAACCGCATCGAGGGCTTCCTCGCCGCCGGCCATGTGTGCACGATCATGGGCACCCGCGAGTACGAGCCGATCGCCGCCCGCTATCGCGTGCCGATCGTGGTCACCGGCTTCGAGCCGCTCGACATCCTCGAAGGCGTCTACATGTGCGTCCGCCAGCTCGAGGACGGCCGCGCCGCGGTCGAGAACCAATATGTCCGCTCGGTCCGGCGCGCCGGCAACCTGCGCGCGCAGGCGCTGATGGGTGAGGTGTTCCGGGTGATCCCGCGCCGCTGGCGCGGCATCGGCGACATCGCCGACAGCGGCCTCGGCCTCGCCGAGGCTTATGCCGATCTCGACGCCGAGCGCCGTTTCGGTGCCGTGCGAACGGTTGGCGAGGCCGCCGGCGAGTGCATCAGCGGCCTGGTGCTGCAGGGCGCGCGCAAGCCGCCTGAGTGCCCGGCCTTCGGCACCCGCTGCACGCCCGAGCGGCCGCTCGGCGTGACCATGGTCTCGAGCGAGGGCGCCTGCGCCGCCTATTACCGCTATCGCGGCGCGCCGCGCCCGGCCGAGACCGAGAGCGCCGGCGCATGACCGCGGCGCGCGGCTTCGCGCAGAGCTGCCCGCTGCCGGCCGGCGACGGCGAGTGCGTGCAGCTCGCCCACGGCGGCGGCGGGCGGGCCATGGCGCGCCTGCTCGATGCGCTGATCCGGCCGGCGTTCGACGACCCCGAGCTCGACCGCCGCCACGACGGCGCGGCACTGGAGGTTACCGGCCCGGTGGCGTTCACCACCGACAGCTACGTGGTCAAGCCGCTGGTCTTCCCGGGCGGCGACATCGGCTCGCTCGCGGTCAACGGCACGGTCAACGACCTCGCCATGTGCGGCGCGCGCCCGCTCTATCTCAGCGTCGGGCTGATCGTGGAGGAAGGGCTCGCGCTCGAGACCTTGCGCGCCGTCGTCGCCTCGATCGCCGCCGCGGCGAAGGCGGCCGGGGTGCGGCTGGTCACCGGCGACACCAAGGTGGTCGACCGCGGCAGCGCCGACGGCCTGTTCGTCAACACCGCCGGCATCGGCGAAATCGTCGCGCCGGCGCCGGTCGGCCCGGCGCAGGTGCGCGCCGGCGACGCGGTGGTGCTGAGCGGCGACATCGGCCGCCACGGCATCGCGGTCATGGCCGCGCGCGAGGCGCTCGGCTTCGAGACCGCGATCGAGAGCGACTGCGCGCCGCTCGCCGCACCCGTGCTGGCGCTGGTCGAGTCAGGGATCGCGGTCCGCTGCCTGCGCGACCTCACCCGCGGCGGGCTGGCGAGCGCGCTGGTCGAGATCGCCGAGACCGCGGGCAAGAGGATCGCGATCGAGGAGGCCGCAATCCCCGTTCGCGCCGACGTGTCCGCGGCGTGCGAGCTGCTCGGGCTCGACGCACTCCACGTCGCCAACGAGGGCCGGTTCGTCGCCTTCGTCGCCGCCGAGGATGCGGCGCGCGCAGTCGAGGTGCTGCGCCGTTACGACGCGGCCGGCGCCGCCGCCGTGATCGGCGTTGTCGGCGACGGCCCGCCGGGACAGGTATCGTGCCGCGGCGCGATCGGCGCCAGCCGAGTCATCGACATGCTGAGCGGCGAGCAGCTGCCGAGAATCTGCTAGGCCGGCCGAGCGGGATGGCGAGAGCGGCGCCGAACCGGACCGCGACCGGCCTCACGCCACCGCCTGAGCCGCGCCGACGCTGGCACGCGGAGAGCATCGAGACGGTGCTCGCCGCCGTCGAGGCGACGCCTGAGGGACTGACCCAGGCGGCGGTGGAGGCGCGCCTCGCCCGGCACGGTCCCAATCGCCTGACGCCGCCCAGGCCGCGCGGCGCGCTCGCCAGGCTTCTCGCCCAGTTCCACAACGTCCTGATCGACGTGCTGCTGGTCGCGGCGGCGGTCACCGCCGGCCTCGGCCACTGGACCGACAGCGCGGTCATCGCCGCGGTGGTCGTCGTC